>JBAUOX010000851.1:0-8236 GCA_049579985.1 Isosphaeraceae bacterium
TTCCAGTATACCTGAACCGATTGATGAAGGCCAGGAACACTGGACGCGAACCCTCGATCGGATCTCGCCCAGAAGACGACGGCCCGCTGGGGCAGTTGGTCTGGTCGATTCACTTTCTCCGTCGAAAACCGAGAAACGACGTCGATTTCCGCCCGAAAATAGAAGCGACACCGATTTCCTTTCCTGAGTTAGCTGTCTTTCGCGTTGAACGGTATTCGAGAGTCGGTATTCAGTATCGTCGAGCTTTGCCCTCGCCTGAAGAGTCTTGGACTGAGCACGTTCAACATCAGTTTCAGTGACGACTTGAACTCGCTGGAGTTCTTCCTGAGACGCTTGCATAACGGACCAGCCCCTTCATCGAAAGTCAGTGTGCTCTATGCAGTATCTCAATCATCCGAACAACAAGTCCAGGAATCAACGTGTTAGTCCAGATGTCTACTAATTACCATCAGAAGAAGTCGGTCTCGAAGACTTTATCTTTTGGTTGCTCTTTGGTAGCCCGCATCCAATTGTATCCACTGGCCGACGGTGACCAGTCGGGCGGTGTTCCGGAACAGGCGGACGTCAAAGTCATGAACGTGCCCGGAAGCAGACAAGGTTCCACGTCAGAAAACATTTTCGGGAACAAGGTCAAAAGGGTAGACCAACACTTCTTCATCTCTCCCGCAAAAATACTCCAATGCAAGTTACATAGTTCCGAGATCTCGGTATTCTTTCCTGGACGCTGGTCAGTCCATCGAACTTCCTTGCTCTCAAAGATTCCCGCGTTCAGATGGAGCAACTCACCTGCGTAAAAACATGGGACAAGGGCTTTGTGGACAAACTGGGTCCGTCGATCGTATAGCCATTTTAGCGATCCTTCATAGGTGGGCCGATCCCGAATGGTTGTGAAGGCCTTACTAGAAGAGATCGGAGGTGAATTGAAGCATCCCTCCATATTGTCGATCGCCGCCCCCATCGAGCAGTAGAACTCAAAAAGAAGCCGATGAAGCTTTAGCTGGTTCTCAACCGACGGTGTAACAAACGCTGCCTCGCATTGGGAGCCGATCTCCTTGTTTGCCGTGTATGCCATCCAACATCTAACAATCGTTGTGTAGTGTTTCTCTCCGAATTCCCTCTGAGGTGTGTTGGCTAGGTCAATGTTGTCCGGCTCGCGAAAAGGCAACACGCGGCGTTTCCAGACCAAGGGATAAAGATCAAATGATCTCGCGAAGTCTTCGTCAGAGAAGAACTTTCGTTCCAGTATGTCCCCGTTCACCTGAATGAGTTGCATTGCTTCAGCACATTTATCGGACATTCTAGTTCTCCTGTCTCAAAGTTATCTGCACATCCAGTCCACTTCCGATCGGTGCCTACCCTCTAGGGGAAGCCTTCACGACCAAGCATTCATTGTATCAGATCAAGTGCCGCCTGAGAACCAAGGACTTGGCCTCCACCGAGATCACAAGGACTTATCCTGATCTGGCTCATGTTCATCGTGCCACTCGTTTGGATTTTCGATTCCTGGACGTGTCAGGATTGCGAGCGTCGAAAGGTTCGATAATCCAAATCCAAATCAAGGACATGCAAAGCAGTATTGATTCAGCGGGTTGGATTCGGTGGATTGTGCAGATCATTCCAGGAGATCCGCCCATGACGATTGCGCGTGCCCATCTGGTTGATCCTTCCGTGACCCGCTGGTATCACTGTGTGACACGTTGCGTGCGACGGGCCTTCCTGCTCGGGGAAGGGATGCACGACCGGAAAAGCTGGATCGAACATCGGCTCGAGGAACTGGCTGAAATCTTCTCGGTGGCCGTTGCGGGGTTTGCGATCCTGGACAACCATTTGCACCTGCTGGTGCGGCTCGATCCGGAGGTGGCCCGGGGCTGGTCGGACGAGGACGTCGTGCGACGCTGGGGACGCCTCTTTCCGCCACGCGACAAGGCGCGACAGGTGGCCCCGGTCTCGGACGAGTGGGTCCAGGCGCGGCTGAAGGACGCCAGGTGGGTCGCGACTGCGCGCGAGCGGTTGCAATGCCTGAGCTGGTTCATGAAGTGCTTGAAGGAGCCGCTTTCACGGCTGGTCAACCGCGAGGAGCAGACCCGCGGCGCGTTCTTCGAGGGCCGGTTCAAGAGCGTGGCGATCCTCGATGAGGAGTCGTTGCTGGCGACCTGTGCTTACATTGATTTGAACCCCGTTGCCACCGGAATCGCCGAGGTTCCCGAGGCCAGCGCACATACCTCGATCAAGCAACGGGTCGAGGATGTCAAGGAAAAGGGACGAGCCAACGATCTGAACGCCGCTGGAGCAGGCAGCGTCCCGGGCTCGACTGTGGCGGCGGGTCTGGAGGAGGGGCTTTGGCTCTGTCCGGTCGAGGATCGACGGCGGCAGGATTCGTCACGCGAAGGGATGCTCGAAGGATTCTCGCTGGGCAATTACGTGCTTCTGGTGGAGTACACCAGGCGGTTGTTCCGCGAGGGCAAAGCCGTGATCTCCGGTGAGCTGGCCGGGGTTTTCGAGCGGCTGGGGAGCAACGCCGAGAACTGGCATATTCCGACGGGAATATCACGGCCGAGATGTCGGCGAAGGCCCTGCGATCGTTGTAGCCGAAGTTGTGCAAATGAAAGACCACGGCAATCCCCCGCTGTCGCGCCCGCCGCATCAGCTCGAGGCTGCCCGGATGCCCGCCGTACGTCAGCCGGACGTCGGGCCGGAACCGGTCGAAGACCTGCTCGGCCAGCTTGAGGAAGATCGCCGATCCCGAGGGTCGAGCGACCGTTCGGCGCGGCTGGACACCGTGGGCACGAGCGTGACCCGGACCCTGTTGACGCTGAGGTCGATCACCTCGGCCGCTTTCTGGGAAGGGACTGACCCGTCCACGACGGTTGTTGAGAACGATCAATCCTGCTACAATATGCATAGACAAGAGGATCGTTACCGGCATGATCGAGGACGTCGAGACAGGCCGCCTCATCACGACGGAAGTCCAGCCGGTCGAGCCGGAGGACTTTCGCGGCTTGGGGCCGGGCTGGAGGTTTACTTGGCGCGCCGAGGTTGAGCGCATGGAGGTCTTCAAACTGATTGATCCCGCGGCCCCGGACGCCATCCTGGGCCTGCTTGGGTTGGTGCGGCGCGAGAACTATGTCGAGGTAACGCTCCTGGAGTCTCACCCAGGAAATGTCGGACGAACCAAGAGGTTTCAGGGAATTGCTGGGAGCCTGTTCGCGTTCGCAGCCCAGCTTTCATTCGAACTTGGCGGAGACGGATTCATCGCGATTGACGCCAAGACCGAATTGATGGAGCACTTTCGACTCGCCTACGGCTTCGAGAAACTCGGGCACAGCCAGAGGATGATCCTCACCACTGGGGCTGCCGCGAGGCTGATCGGCATGTATGGCGGGAGGCCAGCCGATGAGTAAGCTACCCGAACCGGATGACGTCGATTGTTTCGTCGGGGGCGTTGAACCAGACGCCAGAACATCTATCGAGACGGTAAGGTTCATTGAGGAGTACAAGAAACGTCCCGATTACCCCCCCGAACTTGAAGAGGCCGAACGAATCCTCGCCGACCTCGGCATTAGTGCGCGCGTTTACGGTATGCAGGACGCCAAGTCGTTACTCGACCACTGGCATCGGTGCATCCATGACTTGCAGAAGGCCGATCTCGGTGACAACCACGGGGGGAGGGCCGATCAGGAGGACATCGGGGGCGGCGATTAAGGGGACTCCGCGAGACTCCCATGCGGCTCGACCAGATCACCCTGAACCTCGTGCGCCTTCCCCTGGTTCACCCGTTCGAGACCAGCTCCAGCCGCAAGCAGCACCTCGATCATATCCTGGTTCGGGTCGCGACCGACGATGGTGTGGTCGGCTGGGGCGAGTGCGCCAGTCCCGCCGATCCGTTCTACTGCCCAGAGACTACGGAGACTTGCTGGCATATCCTCCACGATTTTCTGGCTCCGATGGTTCTGGGACGGAAGTGGACGACCATCGAGGAATTGACTGGCTGCTATCGCCTGGTGAAGGGCAACGCCTTCGCCCGGGCCGGCCTGGAAATGGCTTGCTGGGATGCGCTCGCAAGGAGCCAGGAAAAACCGCTGCACGAACTGCTGGGTGGGACGCGGACCGAGATTCTTTCCGGCGTCAGCCTCGGCATCGAGCCGGACGTCGAAGTCCTGCTCGGTCGGATCGATCAGTTCCTGGACGAGGGATACCGCCGCATCAAGCTCAAGATCGGGCCCGGTCACGACGTGGACGTGGTCCGGCGGGTTCGCCAGCGCTATCCCGCGATCCCGTTGCAGGTCGATGCCAACTCAGCTTACACCCTGGCCGACCTCGCCACGCTCAAGCAGCTCGATGCCTTCGATCTCCTGCTGATTGAACAGCCGCTGGCGTACGACGACATCATCGATCACGCCCGGCTCCAGGCCGGGCTGATGACACCAATCTGCCTCGATGAGAGCATCCACTCGGCCGCAGACGCCCGCAAGGCGCTTGACCTGGGCGCCTGCCGGGTCATTAACATCAAGGTCAGCCGGTTGGGCGGCTTGCTCGAGGCGAAGCGGGTTCATGACCACTGTCACGCACGAGGCGTCCCGGTCTGGTGCGGCGGGATGCACGAGTTTGGCATCGGACGTGCAGCGAACGTAGCCATCGCCAGCCTACCAGGATTCACGCTGCCCGGCGATGTCTCGGGCTCGGACAGGTACTATCGCCGCGATATCGTCGATCCGCCGATCCTGGCTGTTGGGGGTGCGATTGCCGTGCCCGATTCGCCCGGCTCGGGTGTCGAGCCGGTGGAGGACGAGATCAGGGCGCACACGCTTCGCACCGCGATGCTGCACCCAAAGACGTGAGATGATCCGGTTATGCATGATCATCCGATTCTGAATCACCTGCGGTCCCGGCGGCCGGCGATGATCGCCGAGCTGAAGCGCCTGGTCGAGCACGAGTCTCCCAGCCATGACAAGCCCGCACTGGACGCACTGGCGGAATTGCTGGCCGGGCGTCTGAGCGAACTGGGCGGCGCCGCACAGGTCGTCGCCAACCCTGGCGGGGGCAACCACGTCCTCGGGCGGTTTCCGGGGCCTGAGGAAAACCGCCCCGCCTTGATCCTCACCCATTTCGACACGGTCTGGCCCGCCGGCATACTGGCCAGGATGCCCGCGCGTGAGGAGGCCGGCCGCCTCTTCGGACCCGGCGTTTACGACATGAAGGCCAGCCTGGTGATGTTGTTCGGTGCCCTGGAGTCTTGCGGCCGGCTGGGCTTCAAATCGCCCCGCCCCGTCATCGTGCTTGCCACGTCCGATGAAGAGATAGGCAGCCACAGCTCACGATCGCTGATCGAGGCGCTGGCCCGCGATTGTGCCTATGTCCTCGTTCTCGAGCCCCCTCTGGCCGACGGCGCCTTGAAGACAGCGCGCAAGGGTGTCGGTCGCTTCACCATCGAGATCGAGGGCAAGGCCGCTCACTCGGGAGTGGCACCGGGCAGTGGAGCCAGCGCGATCCTCGAGCTGGCTCATCAGATTATCAAGATCCACGCGCTCAATGACCTGAAGGCCGGAACCACGCTCAACGTCGGCGTCGTGCACGGCGGTACGGTGTCCAACGTCGTCGCCGCCCGGGCCGTAGCCCAGGTCGATGTCCGCGCCACGATGCTGGACTCCGCGGCACGGATCGAGCAAGCTCTTCGCTCGCTCGAGCCCGCGATTGCCGGTACCCGGATCAAGGTTAATGGTCAGTTCAGTCGCCCTCCCATGGAGCGGACCCCGGCCATTGCGGGACTCTTCGACCGGGCGCGCCTGATCGGCCGCGGGCTGGGAATCGAGCTCACCGAGGGCTCGACCGGAGGCGGCAGCGACGGCAACTTCACGGCTGCCATTGGGATTCCCACGCTCGACGGCCTGGGCGCAAAGGGCGGAGGGGCACACGCCGACGACGAGCACATCCAGATCGACTCGCTTTCCGAGCGCGCCGCCCTGCTGGCGGCGTTGTTCTTGAACCTGTAATACTACAGCGCTGGATCGGAGCCCCTGACTTCCCGTCCGAGGTGGCAGGAACCGGGCTCACAAGCCTGAAGCGCAAGCGAAGGGTGTTCGAAAATGCATATTATTCAATGCCCTTCGCTTGCGCTTCAGGCTTGTTGCAAGCGACTTCCCCGGCATCGTTTGCATTCTCGACGGCTGGCGCTGTAGAAGTAAGGGGTACACCATGTTTCCGCCGCGGGCCGCACTGATGGACAACGAGATCACCATTCGCCGCGCGGAGAGCTTGGCTGATTACCGGGCCTGCCAGGACGCCCAGCGCAAGGCCTGGGGCATCACCGAAGAGGGCTACGTGATCCCGGTTGCCACCATGGTCGGGGCAAACCTCCACGGCGGCCTGGTCCTGGGGGCATTCCTGGCGGGTGGAACGGCCGTGGCCATGTCGTTTGGGTTCCTCGGCCGCCTCGAGGAGCGGCTTTGCCTGTATTCGCAGCTCACCGGGGTGGTGCCGAGCTACCAGTCGCGCGGCCTGGGTTACGCGGTCAAGATCGTTCAGCGCTCTATGGCTCACGCAGAAGGCCTTGGCCTGATTGCCTGGGCCTTCGATCCGCTCCAGGCAGGGAACGCCCACTTCAATCTCAACCGCCTGGGCGCCCGGGTCCACCGCTACATCGACAATATGTACGGCGAGCGGACCGACGCCCTCAACGCGGGTGTTCCGACCGATCGCCTGATCGCCGAGTGGGAGATCGACAGCCTTAACCTTCCCCAACCGGGGGAGACTCCCGGCCCCAATGCGAAGGCGACATTGCCCCGTCTGATCCGAACCGGTCGCAATCCCGAGGGCCGGCTCGTACCGCTTGGCGTGCAAACGAGCGCGAACGCTCCCCGGGTCTTGCTCGAGGTTCCCCCGCGGATCGCCGACCTCAGGCGCGATCAACCGGAAGCGGCCGAAGCATGGCGACTTGCCGTCCGGCAGGCATTTCAGGCCAGCTTTGCCGCCGGTTATCACGCCATCGGGTTGGTCCGTGATGAGTCCTCGGGTGAGCGTCGTTGCTATTATGAGCTCGATCGCCCCGAAGGCCGGGGATGAGCCTGGATCGTTATCATGCAAGGACGTTGTCCGCCGGCCCAACCTGGTATCGAGAACGGGCCTGAATCATGAACCCTGGGACGCTGGAAACACCGCGCTATGCGTCCCTGCGGAAGGGAGGCAAGGTCCTGGGCCGGCTGGCTCTCTGGGTTCAGCTCGGGTTCTTGATCGTGGGTATGGGCCTCTTTCTCGACCAGGCGCGGGACCTCCTCTCCGACGCCCAGTTCACCTGGGGCGAGCGCCGGGTGATGGGAGTTATCGCACTGGTCACCCTTGGCGGCTGCAGCCTGGCGGGCTGGATCCTGGGACAGCTCTTCCGCATCTTTGCGCAGGTGCTCGACGTACTGGCCGACGGGGCGGAGGCCGCCTGGCGCGCCGGCGACCTGATCGAGCAGCACTTGGTTCCGACCCTGGGGCGCATTGCCCTGGCCTTGGAAGAAAGGGATGGCTCTGCCGGAGTGCGTGCCGCGACTGCGACGTCTGCCGCGAGTGTCAGTGCCAAGGCGATCCGGACCGAGATGGCCGCGGCCCAGGCGGCAGGCAGAGCAGGGCGGGTGATCGAGCTGCGCGACTCCCTCACGCAGCACCTTCGCGGCGAGCCGCTTCATGCCCTGGACCGGGAGCTTGCACTCTGGATGCTCAATCTGGTCGAGCGTCGCGTCCAGTCCGGAACCGTCGATGTCGAGGTGGCCGGCTGGGTCGCCAGGGCCCTCGACAGCTTCGGCGCAATGCCCGAGGCCGAGCCGCTCCGCATGGCCTTGCCGGCCCTGCGCCGGCGCGCGGGATTATGCCAGAAATGCGGGCGGCCCGTTCGCGGCCAGCAAGTTCTCTGCTCCGCTTGCCGGCCCGGGGGCGCGGTGTCCCGTATGGTACCCGATTCCAGTGCTCAATCGTCCTCGACTCGGGAGAGCTCATGAGCTTGCGCGTTCGCTGCACCAGTTGCCGCACGGTCTTTCTCACCCCCATTGATCAGCCCGGTGCGACTGTGGAATGCCCCAAGTGCGGTGCCCGGCATCGGCTTCCTCAGTCGGCCGAGCCTGTGGGCACGCCCCGACCGCAAGCGCCGTCTGCGCTGGCAAGCACACCGTCCGCCTCGGTCTTTGTGGCCTCGAGCGAGTCGCAGACTCGGTCATCCCGCCGCCGCTGGTTTGTTGGACTTGCCGGGCTTGCGGTTGTC
>JBAUOX010000852.1:0-2884 GCA_049579985.1 Isosphaeraceae bacterium
CAGGTGTTCCGTTAAGCTCGACTCTGAATCCCTTTTCAAGAATAACTGCAAAGAAATACGAGATGCGAGTCCTAAGCCTTTCGAGGAAGGGATCGTGCCTCTCATCAAACTGTCGGCTGATCGCGTCGTAAAGCTTTTCGACTCTGATGCAGGTTCCGCGTCCGTCGCTCAACCCTTCCTGGATGTCGATGAGAGGGAGCCTCCAGTTGTCGTCGTCGCCGAGCCAGTTGGGATCGATCACTACCTTAAACGGGTTTCCCTCTCTTGGGTCGGACGTCACCGTGGCGGATCTCCCTGTCTTGAAGATTGCCCTCTTCATTCCGATCCCGTACATTCCGATGGTTTCGAGATTGCTGTCTTGCGGGTTGCGTCGGCCTAGCATGAATGCGTAATTGATCGCCGTTTTCCTGTCGATGCCACCACAGTTGTCGACGATCTCAAAGAGATTAGGTTTCGCTGTGATTTTGGCTTTGTACCCAGCGTATGGTTTCTCCTCTGAGGCACCTTTTTTGTGATTTACTCGAAGAGATCTGACGACGCCGTCGATGCAGTTGTCGAGGAGATCGAGAATGGCGTCCTCAAGTTCAATGTCTCGTGTAATCATGCTGACAAAGAACTGCTTGGTTGGCCCGGCGAGGATTATGGCTTCCCCGATGCCTGGCTTCTCTGGGGGGTTTGTACGTTGTGCCATGGTACATCTCTCCAGTGACGGTAGCCGTCTGGCTATCCAGATGCTAGTACTTTGGCGATCTCCCGGGCGACCCTTCTAGCGAGAAGTGGGGGGACAGCGTTTCCGACCTGCCTGAAGCCGTGCCACTTCGTCGGGTGGAACTGGAACCAGTCCGGGAACGACTGCAACCGCGCTCCCTCCCTGACGCTTACGCAACGGGGATGGATAGGATGAATTGGGCGGGCTGCAGTGTAGGATCCATGCGACCTCGGTGTGCCGGCGCGGAGAGCCCTCGCCAGACCAGTTTTAGGCAGGCGGTAGTACCTGCTGATTTTTTCTGATGCTCCCTGGGGCGTCTCCCTGAATCTGCGTGTGACCTCGGGACTATGCATGATCCTCGCGCACCCCGAGAGCCCCTCTGTCTTGGGCCGTCTTGGAAGGGACCGATCCTCTGGATCCCGAACCTCTCCTCTCAGGATTCTTGCGTAAGGTGTCCCCTGCCTGAGTTCTCCGACAAAGAGGTCGCTTTCGATCAGGTAACCGAACCGATCTATGTTTGGCAGGTCGCCTATGGCGTCCCAGACGACTACACGCGGGGGGTTGCCGGCCTCCAAGTCGCTGAAATCAGCTCTCGGATAGCGAGGACGCGACAGTGCCTTTCTGCATCCAAGTATAAAGACTCTCTCTCGCTTTTGGGGGATTCCAAAGTCAGATGCGTCAAGCAACCGAGGAGGGTCGATGAAATCGTACCCCGACCTCTCTAGGAGCCGGAGACAATTCTCGCGAAGCTGCTTCGCCGCTTCGAAGAGGAGCCCTTCGACGTTCTCCAAGACAAAGTAGGACGGCTTCAGTTCCGAAACCAAACGGGCGAAGTGGCAGATCAATTGGTTGCGGGGATCATCAGGCCGCCTCCTCCCCATCTCAGAGAATCCCTGGCAGGGCGGACCGCCGAAGACGATATCGATCTCCAGGTCCCCGAGGGCCGCCAGTTCCCGAAGCTCCTCGCCCGAGGCGCTAGAAAGATCGGCCTTTCTCGTCGCGCAGTGAGGAAAGTTCCTTGAATGGGTGTCGACATTTATGGGGTCGCTGTCAAAAGCCGCCACAACGTTCACTCCGGCCTGTTCGAACCCCAGTGACATGCCTCCTGCTCCGCTGAAAAGGTCGACTCCGATGGGCCGCTGGATCGCTCTCATTTGTTGGCACGCTCATGGAATAGGCAGTGTCTATTGATAGGGCAAACCTCGCACAAAGGCTCCCGTGGACGACACATCGCGCGTCCGTGTGAGATGCAGGCGACGTGGAACGCTAGCCTCCTTTTGGGTGGAACCAAGGCCTCCAGTTCTTCGTGGCACTGGTCCGCTCGCTTTCTGTTGATCCATCCCAGCCGTGTCGCAATTCGGTGCACGTGCGTATCCACTGGGAGGACCTCTGCCCCCAACGTGTACATCATTACGCACTTTGCAACCTTGAGTGAAACTCCCGGTAACGAAACTAGATACTCTTCGACGTCAGAAGACGCCATCGATCTGAGCGGAGTCAAGTCAACCTGACCGAATTCCTCTCGGACCTTAGTTAGCAACCCTCTTATCTGTTTGGATTTAATGAGGCCAAGACCCCCGGGCCTTAACAGACTTGTCAACGAAACGCGTGATGACCGAAGAACCTGGTCCCACGAAGTAAACCGCTGCTTGAGGCTTGCATAGATCCTGGCTCCCACATCCGGCGAAGTCTTGTTTGAAAGAATAACGAAGATCAGGTCGTCCAACGGGTCCTCTGGATTCCCATGCCTGGGTCTGCCGTATTGGTTCTCCAGCCGCCTGCAGACGTAGTCTATCACGCGAGCTCGTTCCCTGTGAGACCGCCACCAAATCTCACCCGTCTTCTTCGTACAGTTCGTCAATGCTTCTGTCCCACTAACCGACACCGGTTCGGTCCCGGCCGCCTGCAATGGGCCTCATTTTCCCCTTTGACGCGTTCGACAGACCGACAGATCGCCGACGTGGGAGGTCGAAGGTGAAACGTGTCGTACATCCCTTTTCCGGTCGTCCTGCTCAGGTCCCAAAAGGAAACGATCATCGAGCAAAATCCCGCCGCCAGGCGGTCGAGGTTGGGCGTCTCGATCCAGGCGTTGCCGTAAGCACCCAGAAACCCCAGGTGCAAGCTGTTGCAGACCACGACGATGACGTTCATGGGCCTTATTGTAACCAAGCCGCG
>JBAUOX010000853.1:0-5198 GCA_049579985.1 Isosphaeraceae bacterium
CAGTGCCCCTGGCCGACCCGGGCGAACAGCACGCGGAGGTAGTCGTTGATCTCGGTGATCGTGCCGACCGTTGAGCGGGGGTTGCGGCCGCCGGTCTTCTGCTGGATCGAGATCGAGGGTGAGAGCCCGTCGATCCGATCGACCTCGGGCTTGGGCATCTGCCCCAGGAACTGGCGGGCGTAGCTCGAGAGGCTCTCGACGTAACGCCTTTGCCCCTCGGCATAAAGCGTATCAAAAGCGAGGGAGCTCTTGCCCGAGCCGGAAACCCCGGTCAAGCAGATCAGCCGGCCCCGGGGCAAGGTGAGCGAGACGTCGCGCAGGTTGTGCTCGCGCGCCCCCCGAATCACGATGTCCGATGTGGCCATCCCTGGATGGTTCCCTTCTACATTGGGCCGTCGATCGGTAGCCAAAGAAGGGATAGTATACACCTGTCTTCGATCGCTGTCCACCAGAATAGGGGAGCGGTGGTCACGACTGGAACTCAAGGTCGAGCAGCGGGAATCCGCGGCGGCGACGGTCGATATCCTTCCTGCCCTCAAGGGCAACTGTCAGCAACCAGGTCGGGTCGTTGTCGCAGTGCATGGCCAGTTCTCCCGTACTCACGTTCCCGCCCCTTGCTTTGTACGCCCAATGGCACCGAAGGTGCCGCTCGTATCATAAGAATGACCGCTTAGGGCCTGCAATACAATAATCGTTACACACTAATTATGACACTTCTCGCCGAACCCGACGGATTTTCGACATAAGGCATTGTCAGAACAACTGTTAGCTATGATTTCGGCGTCAGCCTCGGACAATCGATCGTCAGAGAGGCTCTCTCTGATCGACCGCCGGACGGTCGAAGCCTCTGCAAAGGGCAATTACCGCCCTCTCGCCGCAAGTCCAAGCCCTTCTTGCTCCCGGAGGCTGTCGGGTTCGGCGAGAAGTGTCGACATTTTGGTTGGGCGGCTGGGGCAGAATTCCTCGATCCACCCCGCGCCCCAGCGGCCTTCCTCGGAGAACGCCTCCGGTGCCCTGAATACGATTCCCGTCCCCTTTGTGCTGGCCCGTCCCCTTGTTGCTGGCCAAGCAGGGGCTACTGAGGACGCGCTGCGATCTTTGGCTTGGGAGCGATTTCTCGGAAGTGGGGGCCGCGGAGGACGCTGCGCGAGGGGCTCGGTTCTCGACGGGAAAACGCAATACCTTCGATCTCAACCAGCAATTCCGGGCGACATACATCGGCCGTCGTATAAATCGCCGGCACTTCGCCCAGCCTCTGGGCACAGACCGCCAGGATCTTTGAATAGTCCTCTTTCCTCTTGATGTAGACCCGCACCTGACCTAGACCCTCCAGTGAGCTTCCGAACCCAGGTAGACCGTGGCGACCGAGGTTATCCTCGGAGATCAGGGCCTCAATATTGTCCAGAGATTCATGGGTCTGGGCAACCGCGTCGCCGAGGTGTCGAGACTCCGAGTTGGTGATGCTGGCCGTGCCGGAGATGAAGATGGTCATGTCCGGGCCGTAAGACAGTGCCATGGCCCGAGAGAACTTGGGGCTTTGAAGGCTGTAAGACTTGGCGTAGTCGTATGCCGATGTCTGACGAGGATTCTCGAGCGCCATGGCGATGATGTCGTCGCGATCGGTGGCGAGGCCAATCGCCCTGGCTGTGAGATCGCGGCCCTCGGTTCCGATGCCCGTACTTGCCGGAAAGACCGGACCACATCGCGTCTCCCGTTGGTAGTCAGCCAGGAAAGGTATATCCTTGTAGAAATCGGCCCGGGCGCGGTTCAGCTCCTTGTAGCGCTGGCTCGTTCCTTCGGCGGCGACGATTCCACCGAGGTAAAGCCATGTGCGAATCACTTGATCGAAGCGAACCCCTCGACCGTGAAGCAGCGAGCGAATTCGGCGGAGTGTGTTCGCCGTACTTTCGTACGCGCCGCCGGCCGAGGTTCCGGGAACGACCAGAGTACAGTAGGCCCAGGTCAGGCCATCGTGCCGGAGCATGACAAGCTGCTCGCTCACACGTTCAATCTCGACTTCGCACCTGCCACGCCTGACGCCGTGGGCCTCGATCGACAGCAGTTTCCCACCACAAGGAGGTTGGGGGACGTAGCTTGTAACAGGCAAGTCGGCGCCGTAGAAATCGCGGATGATCTGGCGGCACTCGTCGATCTGGCTGGGTTCGGTCAGAAAAACCGTCTGCCGGATGATCGACTGGCGGGTGCCCTCCGACCTGAGCACGTCATCGAGACTGTGCAACGCATTCTCGGCCTGTTCGCGGAGAGTGCCGCCACACTGAGGGACCGCTGTGGCAAAGACATGACCGATGTCATTCAGTTCGACGGTCGCAAAACCAATCCCCGGGCGGGATGCCTTGCACATGGCGTGCGCGGACATTCCGAATTCCTCCATGTGAGTACGACGGCCAATGGCAGGAAAACCGACGGCAGGAGACAGTCGCTCCTGAGCTGGGACCGAGGAGTCGCGCCGGTTCACCCGTGCTGCAACGCCTTGTCCAGCAACACAACGGATGTAGTGCCCGGGCGGAGACCCAGCCCATGAAATTCTTTCGATAGGAGGGGGCCGTCGTAGCCTACCGGAAACCGCCCGCCATGAGCGGTTTCAGGTCGTCTCACATGTGCAGGAATCTGGAACTTCTCCCCCTCGCGGTCAAACCGCCCGGGGAGTTCGAGACCCCAGCGCGAAACACGAAAGAAGTTTCGATAAACCATTCACGATGGTTAGAAAGGCAAAACAGACCGTTCACTCGTCTCTCGACAATCAACCGTCCGTGCAGTGCGGGTTTCCCGATTGGGGCCGTGGCTTCCGTGACCACCACCGGTCGGTGTCATCGGAGGCTCAGCTTATTCATAAGAGTCGGCCAAACCAGGTATTGAGCTTGAGTCGAAAGGGCAAAGAGGATCTCATCGAATCCATGGGACTTTACCAGTAACGATCTCCGATGGCAACGGAAGCTTGCACATGGTCCAGGGCCCCCGCTCAGGGCGCAAACGGCCGCTCCGGGAAGGCCAGTGTCGCCAGCAGCGTCAACGGCCCGGAGGCTGTTCCTCGGCGCCGCCGGGTTGATCACGGTAGACGAGATCTCCCTCGTCACGGTCCGGGACGCTGGCCGTCAGGGTGACGCGATGCCAGGATCGCCAGGCGCGGTCGAGCTCGCGGACATCGGCCAGGCCGTAGTGGTTCAACGTCGCACTGTCCCATCCCGACTCGAGGCCATCGCGGACAAAGTGCAGGAACCTGGGCCTGCCGCCGATCTCGATCAAGAACCGCGAGATCGAATAACCCTGACCGTAGAACGACATCAGGTCCTTGGGATACTCCTCGATTCGGAACAGGCGAACCAGCGACACCTCGCCACGCCGGGCCAGCAGATCGACGGCGATCTGGTCATGCCGCCTGCGCTCGCGCTCGTCCTCGCTCAGAAGCGATGCCCCCTCGTCGGCCCACCGCGGCATCGGGCCGCCGAAGTACGCGGCGAAGACTGTGTGGGTGATCTCATGCGGCAGAGCTGAGGCAAGAATCCTGTCGAGCCGGCCCTCCACCACCATGCTCTGGTCGGTCACGCGGCCGTTGTTGAAGCCGAACGAGGTCAAGCCGCCGGCCTCTCCCGATGTCACCTTCACCCGGATCGGGCAGGGAGTGGTCCAGGCCGGCAGCTCGCGGCCCAGCCAAGCCCTGGCAATGTTGACCCGTTCCGTCTCGGCATGTTCGGCAACGGTTCTGGCGATGCTCTGGGTGGGTGCCTCGACAACGAAATTGCCCGTGCGAAACGAGGCCCCGCAGAGCAGCGGAACGCATCCCAGAACCATGGTCGCGATCCCGCCGAGCCCCCGCGCCAACTGATCGCGGTGTGCTTCCATGCGCCACGCTCCTCCCTGAGCACCGATTGGCTCTCGACCCAATTCCCCAGATCCGCCAGGTCCCGGACCGAAGGATCGCTTCCGCCGGGCTACGATCGCGATTTGACCGGCCTTCCTCCGCCGGCTGTGAGCCGAACTCTAGCAGATTCCGGCGAACCTGTCGCCCCTGCTTTGACTTCGTAACGCATGCGAGAAGCGGCATCGGATCAGAACCACTCGCATGCAAGCAGCGGCAATATCGCGGGATCGGCGGAATGGCTGATGATCGTTCCGATGGCTGGCCGATGGAAGAGGCTGGCTGGACGAGAGTCATGGGCTCGGAGAAAAGTGCTCCTCGCGGTTGTGCCACCATGCTCTTACAGCCGGCCCGGGCGGACCGCAGCCTTGCTTGCAACTGCGTTCCGAAGTTGGACCCGCTCAGAACCGCACGGAGGAGGACCGAAATGGCAATCGCACGATTGCGTCTATTCCCCTACCCCGAGGACGAAGACGAAGACGCAAATGCCCCCTCCATCCCGATTCAACTTTCTGATCTATACCCTCTGCTCGCTCAGGCTTATCGCGACAACTACGTGTGGCTGCACGACTTCGAAGACGATCGCCTGATGGTCAGCAACGATCTTTACGAGGTGATCCGGGCGTTTTCGAACTGTCGCCCCTCGGCCTGAGCCTGGCGCTCGATCCCACGTTGCCGGGTCGCATGGGGGAGTGGTCCGGCAGGTTGTGTAGAGAGCCGGAGCTGCCGCCGCTGGCCTGGCAGAATCAATCCGGGCAACAACCTTGCCCGTTCAGCTCTGGCTTCCTAACCTGGAATGCGACATGCTGGACCTGCCAGGCTGCAGCCGATGATCCGTCCGGTACTGACTCTCGAGCACTCACGATGATCACCAGGAAATCGAATTCCGACGATGCGTTCACCATCGAACGCCATGGCGACATCACGGTCATCACGGCGACGGCAGCCCTGGAACGTCTGGCATTCCGACTCGAGGAGCAGGCGGCCGAGCTGATCTTGAAGCCATTGCAATGCCAGGAGAATCCCTTGATTCTCTTTGATCTGAGCCAAGTCGATTACTTCGGCTCGATGTTTCTGGCACTCTTGATCCGATGCTGGAAGCTGGCTCTCACGCACGGCGGATCGATGGCGCTCTCGGGTGTCTCACAACGGACGCGCGAGCTGCTTCGCATCACTTCGCTGGACACTGTCTGGCCGATCTACGACTCGAAGCCAGAGGCGATGGAAGCCTTCGAGCTCGACTGATCGGGCCGACACGACGAGGCGGGATAGCCCGGTCGTTCACGGTGACCGAAGCCACCACTGCCCGGCCGGTTCGCGC
>JBAUOX010000854.1:0-2565 GCA_049579985.1 Isosphaeraceae bacterium
GGGCCGTGGCCCCCGAGTTCACCGTGAGCACTTGCCCGGCCGTACCGAGCGACGTCAGGCCCGTGCCGCCGCCGGCGACGGGTACGGTCGGCAGGTCGCCCGCAACCAGCAAGCGGAGCGATGTCGCGCCGCTCGAGCCGGCGGGAGTCGCCAGCACCAGGTTCTGCGCGCCCGAGGGCAGGCTTGCCGAGCTGGGGGACACCCAGGCGACGCCCTCGGCGGCCGCGGCAGAGCAGGTCAGCACGTAGCCGTCCGTGCTCGCCGGCAGGGTATCCCACTGCAGCGCCGGAGCCGGTGCCTGGGCATTGTACGGGACCGCCGCCGGCTGCGGCTCCTGCTTGCCCACGGGAATGGCCCCGTGGCCCGGCTGCTGAGAAAACGGTTGCGACATGGCCCCTCCTTCCTCTGGGAACTGAATTGCTCGCCACTCGCAACTCGCCACTAGCGAGCGCGGCGAGCGCCGCCACTATTCATCAGCAGTTGATGATCACGCCGAAGTCGGGACGGATGACGCCAAGGGCGTAGCCGAAGTCGACCGTCACGAAGAGGGCCTGGTAGATGTGGACGTAGCTGACCATGACACGCAGGGGAATGCCCATGAGGTCGATGTAGCTGACATCGACGACGTTGCGGGCCTCGTCCGGCGTGGCGATAGGCCGCAGGGCCAGGGCGACGGCGTATTCGTGCAGGGCGAGGTTGGTGTAGCTCTGCACGGTGAGTGTGGACGACGTCCAGGTGGGATAGGTCGTTCCCGCGGAACCTTGGCCGGCGATCGATAGGGACGTCGTACTTCCGACGGCCGTAACCTGCCAGGGGACCGGGCCGGCGGGAGTACCGTTGCCCGTATCCGCCGAGAAGGTGATCCATTGGCCGGTCAGGGCGCTGGTGAAGTTGGTGTTGGTCCCGGTGACGGTGGCCGTCCCGGTGACCGCTCCCGTTCCGGCGAGGTTGGTGATCGACCTGGCCGAGGTCGTGGCCGTGGAGCCGGCGTAAGTCGCACCCAGCGTGATCGCCGTGTCGCTCGCGATCGCGGCGACCTTGTACTGCGTCTTGGTCGCGTCGTTGCCGAATGTCAGGTAGCTCGAGCCCGCGGTGAGCTGCGTGGTGAACGCCGTGTTGAGGCCGGTGACCGCGGTGCTTCCGTTGGTGAGGGAGAGCTGGCCGTACAGGATCGAGCCCGACGCCGTCGGCATTTGCTGGTCCCAGATGACCTGGAAGTTGAAGGCGTGGCCGACGTCGGCCTGCTGGCGGGCCTCGAAGGCGATCGCGGCCGAAACCAAGCTCTCCTGCACCCACGCCGAGTCGCCGAGCATCTTGCGGTAGACCTGGTTGTGCACCATCAGACGAAGCTTGTCGCGGTCCTCGAGGGGCACCTTCTGATCGGCCAGGGCGCCCCAGGCGTTGAGCTGGTCGGCGACCTGCACCTCGCCCTGCGCCGCCCCGACGATCGGCGCGTTGCTGTTGAAGTTCGCCGGCGTGATCAACGCCGCGATCTGGCCGTTCAGGTACTCGCGCGCCCGCTTGTACAAGGGATCGAAGAACTTCTGGGCCAGGTCGACCGCGGTCTGCCACTGCTCGAAGTCCTGGAACTGGAGCGCGGCACCGGCCCGGGTCTGGAAGACCAGGGGGACATAGTTCGGGCTGACCGAGGTCCCGGCGAGCTGGCCATTGTTGATGGCCTGGAGCGGTCCCACGTCGGGGAAGTACACGTCGACCGTCTTGCCGATGCGCGCGGCCTCGGGCTTGACGTCCTTGTACACGGCGTCGAGCAGCGCGGTGCGCCCGACCTTGGCCTTGTTGTACTCATCGGCCCCGGCCACGAGGACCTCAAAAAATGCGGCGAAATTGTTAGCCACGAAGGCTCCTATTGGGAAAGAACGGGAAGGGGAATCAACCACAGAGATCACAGAGAACACAGAGAAATACATTCAAGAATTTCTCTTTTTCTCTTTTTCTCTCTGTGTTCTCTGTGATCTCTGTGGTTAGTTTTCTGGATTGGTTTTCCGTCCTTGCGTTAGCGGAAGCGGCCCTCTTTCGCCGCGGTCGTGATGATCTCCCTATTGCGGGGATCGAGCATGAACTTGGGATCGGCCCGCATCTCCTGCGTGACGATGGTGCCGTCGCCGCCCTGGTTGCGGAGCGAGCGGCCGCCGCCGGCCGGCTCAGCAGCGCCGCCGACATCCAGTCCATACTTGGTCCGGGAGGTAGTCCGTGCGGCCTCCTGAGCGGCCTTGGTCGTGTCGGTCGGCTCCGGGTCGAATGCGTAGTCGGCCTCGGTCTTGAGCCGCGCCACGAGGCTCTGGAGTGCCTTCTCGTCGATGGCGTCGGCCTCGGCCTTGTAGCCGGAGACCTGCCAGAGATGCTTGAGCGCGGCGTCCTTGGCCTTTGCGCCCTTGGCCAGCTCGGCGAACTTGTCGAAGTGGCTGCGATCCCGGATCGAGGCCTCGAGCTCGGCGATCCGGGATGATGCCTCGGGCTTGGCCTCGATGGCCGCGATCTTGGCGTCGCGTTCATCGAGCATCTTAAGCGTTTCGGTGTGATGCCCCCGAAGCTCAGAGAGCGAGC
>JBAUOX010000855.1:0-5925 GCA_049579985.1 Isosphaeraceae bacterium
CCATCGTGGCCGCGCCCCCCCCGACGTTCAGACCGTCTGCGACCTCGTAGGCCGCCCCGGCGGGGATCAGCAACGTGAACGCCGCCGACTGGACCCCCGGCATGACTTCACCAACGAGCACCAGCCCATTGGAATACTTATGCTGTTCGATCGTCGTAGGCGCTGTATCGGGCACGATGATCCCCGGACGTAGTGGCCAGTGGTCAGTTGCGGGTTGCGAGTGGTCAGCTATTGAGAACGAGCACCTGCTCCTCGCAGCTCGCCGATAACTATTATTGTTGGAGAGAATCAGGTTAACAGACAGGGCGATCAAAGGCTACTTGCCACTGACCTTCTGCTCGACATGATTTCCCTTCTCTCTCGCCACTCGCCACTCGCCACTCGTCACCGGCATCTGACAACTGGCCACTTGGCACTCGCCACAGCCCTTCACCCGTCAACCGCCTTGTAGAGTGTCTTGGCCCGGCGGAAGCCAAGGCTGCGGTAAAGCTGAACGGCGGCGTTGTTCTCGGCGGTGACTTCCAGGTAGGCCCGGCGCAGTCCGGCCTCTTGAAATCCAGCGAGCGTGCGATGGACAAGGGCCCGTCCCAGGCCGATGCCCCTGTAGGAGGGAATCACCCCAAGGTTCTGGATCGCGCCGATGGGGCCGAGGTCCATGACGCCCTGAACCGTGGCGACGTAGCCCTCGGGACAGGCGATCAGCCACGTGGCCCCGGGCAGGAAGCCGGGCTTGCGGCGGATTTCGCGCATCAAGCGCTGGCATCCGTAGCGGTCTCCCAGGCAAGGGAACACGGAGGCGTCGATCTCATGGCGAAAGCACTGGAATTTGACCTCGGCGTGGTCGGCCAGCAAGGCCTCCTCCCAGGGTACCCAGACAAAGCGGCCGGGAAGGGCCGCCGCCAGACTGGGACCATGACCATCCAGGTCGATCTCCATCCGCAGGCGCTTGTAGTAGGTAATGGCCATGAGAGATCGAAGAGTGGGTGCCACCTCGGCCAGGGCGCGACAGCAACTTTCACCTGCAACTGGAAGCATTTTAAGTCGGCTCTGGATTCAAGGTCAATCGGGGGCGACCGACTGGCATCGACATGGGCGATCGCCTGGCACGACCTTGCTACAGTTCGGCTTCCACCCCTGGAAAATTCACTCCGCGATCTCTTCGTCAGGGTCAAGAGAGTCCCGGGAGCGGTGAGTTCGGTCCGGGGTCGGTACGGTGAGGCTTGCACTCGCCGTCGTGCCCGAGGTTGGCGCCGTGTCTCGCCCAGGGCGGGCGATCAGCATCGGCACGTTGAGCTGATGCCGCACCCGGTCGACGGTCTGGCCGAAGAGCAGGTCCCGCACCAGGCCGTGACCATGCGAACCGACGACCAGGAGATCCACGGGATCTTTCCGGAGGTAGCGGACGAGCTGGCCCGCGGGGTCGGGGCCGTACAGCAAAACCGAGCGGGCACGATAGCCGCGCTCGCGCAGGGTCTGAACCAGCTCGTCCAGGTAACGTGCATCTGCCCCGGTTTCCCGGTCGGCGGTGTCGGCGCCGTGGACACGCGTAACCGGGGTGTCGACCACGTGCAAGAGCAAGAGATCGGGTCGCTCGCGGTCGGTCTGCGCCAGGCTCAAGGCGCGATTGAGGATCTCGGCATCGGCCTGGCCATTCTCCAGCGCCACACCGATGCGCGACAGAGAACGCGGCCGGAGTGCCTCGACCCAGTCGAGACTGACACTGGCCGGGGGCCCCCATGCCGGCGACGGGCGAACCAGCGGCTTGATCGTGACCCAGAAGAGCAAGCTCGCGACGCTCGCTGTGAGCGCGACCAGAACCGCTCCCACCAGCCAATCCAGGGGCACGGGCCCTAACCCTACCCCCGACCGGCCCGCCAGCGCGATCCACGACCGCACCTGATCGAAGACGAGCTTGCCGTTGAGGGCCACGATGACTCCGGCTACCCCCCAGGCCAGGACCTGCCCCCACCAGGGGGTGGCGAACGCCCCCATGTTGCGGCGGTTGGACGTGAAGTGGATCAAGGGAATGACCGCGAAGGAAAGCTGTAAACTGAGCACCACCTGGCTGAGAACCAGAAGCTGCTGCGTCGATCGCTCCCCCGCCAGGCCGATCACGATCACCGCGGGAACCAGGGCGATGAACCGGGTAATCAGGCGCCGCAGCCACGGCGCGATCTTCAGGTGCAGAAAGCCCTCCATGACGATCTGGCCGGCCAGCGTCCCCGTCAGGGTCGAACTTTGCCCGGCGCACAAAAGCGCGATGCCAAACAGGATCGGGGCGCCCCTGCCCAGGAACGAGGGCAACAGCTTGTGCGCCTCCACGATGGTCGCTACCTCGATACCATGGCGGTGGAAAACCGCTGCGCTCAAGATCAGGATTGCCGCATTGACGAAGAACGCGGCGTTCAGCGCGATCGCGGCATCGAGCAAGAAATACTTGCAGGCCGAGCCTCGGCTACCGATGTCGGTGCCAATCCGACGCGTCTGCACAAGCGCTGAGTGAAGGTAGAGATTGTGGGGCATGACCGTCGCCCCGAGGATGCCAATCGCCACGAACAGCGCGCCAGGCGGCAGGCTGGGCCGCAGGCCAGAGACCACCCCCAAGAAATCGGGCTGAGCCTCGAACATCTGGACCAGGAAACAACCGCCGATGGTCGCCACCAGCACCAGAATCACGGCTTCCAACTGCCGCATCCCCCAGCGCTGAAGGTACAAGAGCGCAAACGTGTCAAAGGCCGTGATCAGACAGCCCCAGAGCAGGGGCAGGCCGAAGAGAAGCTTCAATGCGATGATCGTGCCCAGCACCTCCGCCAGGTCTGTCGCGGCGATGGCCACCTCGGTCAGAATCCAGAGGATGAGGTTGACCCGGGGTGAATACTCAGCCCGACACGCCTGGGCCAGATCATGCTTCGTCACCACCCCCAGCCGAGCGGCCAGGGTCTGAAGCAGGATCGCCATCAGGTTGGACATCAGAAGCACCCAGATCAGCGTGTAGCCGAACCGGGCGCCTCCCTCCAAGTCCGTCGCCCAGTTGCCCGGGTCCATGTAGCCGACACTTACCAGGTAGGCCGGCCCCAGGAAGGTGAAAAGCCGGCGCAGCTTTTGCCGCTTTCCCCCCGAGGGTGGAATGTCGATCGACCCGTGGACCTCCTCCAGGGACTTTCGTTCCGGACTCGTCTCCTCCACCACCGCCATGCATGCCCCTCGCGACTCGAAATGCCCGGGGAACCAGCGCCGTTCAGTTTCCCGATCCTTGTACGCTGTTAGCTTTACATCATTTTTCGGTTTCCGGCAAGTGGTGAATCAAATAAACAAAAACTTTTTTTTGGTGTCCCAAAAACGGCAGGATATCTTCAACGTGTCCTGATTTCCATGCCAACCGGCAACGGCAGTGCTGCTAGAATGAAAGTAAGGGTGGTTCGACCCGATCGCGAGTCGACGGGCCAACAACGTTGATATCACACCAGGAGGCGTCGCCGATGGGTCGCATTCTTGAGGCCATGTTCGGAGCGTGGCTTTTGCTTGGCCTGGTTTCCGGGGTCAGCGCCCAGGGAGTGGTAAACTACCCTCCGGCATCAGGCAACATGGTGTACGTTCCGCCCAGCTATCCGGCCCCCGAGGCGTTCGGCAGCCAGTATGTGGAGACGTTTCCCAGCTTCGCGGGATCGTTTGACTCGACAGGCGCCTACGCTGTTCAGCCTGGAGTTCCCTACGCCACCCAGACCCGACCCGCAGCCGCCGCCAGAGTACGAGGTCGCAATCTTCGGGCCACGCGGACGTACAGCCAGCCGCCGGCGCCGTATGCGACGCAACTGCCCCAAGGTCAGCTTTACTGGCCCGACTCGTACATGACCCCCAACTACGTGCCCCTCAGCCGCTATCAAAGCTATGGCTCCGGCTATGGGCGAGGACCCTATGGTTCCAATTTCTACGGGGGCTACTACAAGGGATTCTTGTTGGGGTATTGATCCTCGCGCCGGCAGAGTGTGCACTCGCTCCCCGCGTTTCCAAGTTCTCCAGGCATCCTGCCAATAATGCTGTAGACTTGAAGACGTTCGTCCACGATTGGCCCAGCGGAATGGTTTTCAGGTTCATTGTCCCGACGCCAGGATAGGCACTCCACCTCATCCCCCAAGGACTCGAGCTCATGCGACGCCTGCTGGCAGTCATCGTGGTCGGGGCGGTAGTTTCGCACAGGGCCCGCGAGGCACGGGCTCAGGCCGTGATGGGCGGTCCTTACTCTGGGTCTTACCGGGTCAGCGACTACTTCGCGGCGCCCGGGCTTTATGGCACGAGCTTCGGCTTCGCCAGCTACGGCGTTCCTCAAACGTTCACCACTTTCTCGGCCTATCCCGGGCCCTCCTACGGCTCAAACGTTCCGGGCTACGGCTTTCTTCCCGGCCGTTATGGCGTCGGCCTCTGGCGTCCCGGCTTCACGGCGCCTGGCTACGTCTACGGAGCTGCCACCTCTGGGAACTCGTACCGCACCTTCCCTGTCGTCTACGGCACCAGTCTGTCCGTCGACCAGATTGCCCCGCCGCCGTCGATCGGCGTCTATGCACCAGCTCTGGGACCGAGATCCCCGTAAGAGATTACGATCCCTCGGTTTCAACCAAGCGTAGTGACCACTGGAGTCATGTATGTGTTCGACAAGACTCTCGTTCCCGAGAAGATCATAGTGGTCCTCGACCACGTGGAGTGGTAGGCCGGTGACTTTCGAGACCGGCAAGGCAGGGATAGCCGATTCTGTTCCCCGAGAGAATTCACTGGCAGCCGCCCGATGATCTCTGGGATCAACCCGAACTGTTCGAGGTCTTCGGGCTTCACCTGCCGCAGCAAGCCATCAGCAGCCACCTGGCGGTTTTCGGACTCTGACCGAAGCCGAACCCACCTCGCCCGAGCCGCTTGGCGATAATGTCGTCCAGCCTGCCAAAAGCCCCGCCGTAGATAAAGAGGACGTTGGTCGTGTCGAAGGGGATGCCTGGTTGAGCCGGATGCTTATATCCGCCCTGCGTTGGCACCGTGGCGACCGTGCCTTCGAGCATTGTGGAGGGGCGCACGGGGAGTGGAACTGGTTCGGTTGCGGGCTGGGGCAGGGTTAAGGTGTGGTCTTGGTGCAGTCCTATCAACGGGCAAAATCGTAACGGCAGTCGTAACGTCCGATAATTGCCGTAAGTCCTTGCTATTTCTGGGCCTTAGGAGTGGAGACGAGCGGGATCGAACCGCCAACCTCCTGGTTGCAAACCAGGCGCTCTCCCAATTGAGCTACGTCCCCGGGGTGGGTGGAAGACGTTCTGGCGACCGGCTCGGTAGCCCGAACGTCAATTTCAGGATAGCGACGGCTGCCGGGTTTGGCTAGGTCGTCCGCGCGGGCGGTCAATGTCCCTTCATATATTCCTCAACAGCAAGAAGGGCCCGGGCGCGGGTGGCGTGCGGTAGGGCCTGCCAGGTGGGCTGGGCGCCCAAGGGGTTGCTGATTTCCTCGACCCATTGCTGGATCATCTGGGGTGACTGGCTGACCATCGCGGCCCGCTTGACCAGGCCGGCGGGCAGGGACTGCTCGTAGGTCGCCGCGTAGAAGGGCATCGGGTCGTATCCCTTCTGCTTGGCGAGATTCTTCAAATAGCGATCGATCGTCTTGTCGATCTTGACCAGATCGGACCCGAACGCCTTCCGGAACTCGGCCAGATGATCCTCGGGCGTCCGTGGCTCGAGGGGGGGAATCTGACTCATGGCCTTCAGGTACGCGACGAAGTCGTCCTGCCGCTTGAACGCCAGGTAATGAGTCATCGCCCAGGCCAGGGCATATTCCGTGGGCGTGAGGTGGGTCTTGCGGACCAGGCACTCCACGAGCGGTTTGCCGGGCTCGCGCACCAGCGCCTTGGATTGGGCGTCGTCGCCGCGGATCGCGACCGAAAGCGGATC
>JBAUOX010000856.1:0-6910 GCA_049579985.1 Isosphaeraceae bacterium
CAGCAAGGCCAGGGCGGCCCACCAGCGCATTCGCTGCCTGACCCTCGTCAGGTCGTGTGAATCCTGGACCACCTCTCGGGCGTACCTGAGCAGGCGGTCGAAGAGAGCGCGGTATTCGGACTTCGCACCAAGCTGATAGGTTTCCTCTCTCTCCTTGCGCTCGGGAAAGGCCGTGTCGTCGCCCAGGTAGCGGCGGATGTCACCGCGCCGGCGCTGAGCAAAATGCTTCGCCAGCTCCTCGCGGTGCTTGCGGTTCTCCTCGCCCGAGAGGTTCTCGGGCAACTCGGCGAAGTCGGGCCGAAGCAGCGTCAGCAGCGAGCGGAAGCCCTGGGGGTTGCCACTGTGCGGGGTCGCCGTCACCAGGATAAGGTGCTGACCGTCCTTGCGGGAAAGGGACTGGACAAGCTGGTTCCGCTGCTGCCGGCCCGTCGAGCCCCGGCCTGGCTGGGCGAGGTTGGTGCAAGTGTGGGCCTCATCGACGATGATCAACTCCGGACACCGCGCCAGGAAATCCTGGCGGTGCGAATCTCCCTTGATGTAGTCGAGCGACACGACCGTGAAATCGAAGACATCAAAGACAGAGCGATTGCCGCAGATGCGGTCGAGCCTTCGGGCCGTACCGGACAGGACCAGCTCGGCGTCGATATGGAACTTGTCCTTGAGCTCGGCTTGCCACTGCTCGGCCAGGTGAGGCGGGCAGAGAACCGCGAACCGGCGGATCTCGCCACGGTCCAGCAACTCCCGGGCCACAAGCAAGCCCTCGACCGTCTTGCCGATGCCGACGTCGTCGGCAATCAGGAGCCGGATCGGGTCCATCTTCAGGGCCATCAGGAGCGGCACGAGCTGATAGGAGCGAGGCTCCACGGCGATCTTGCCGAACGACCGGAACGGGCCGGCACTGGAGCGAAACCCCAGCCGGATCGCGTCCCGCAGCAGCCGGCAGGATTGGTGGTCACCCAGATGGGCCGGGTCGGGCGAGGGGAAGACCGCGGACCGGATCCCTTCGAGCTCCGGATCGATCCCGGCGACCTCCACGTCGGTGCCTCCGAGCGGCCGAACGACCAGGAAATCCTCCTGCGACTCGGGCAGAACCACCCACTCGCGGTTCCTCGCCTTGACCAGCGATCCGACGGCGTATTTCACGGCTCGACTCCGCTGGATCCGGCCACGCTCATCTCGGGTTCATTGAGTGTCCCGGTCTGGATTGCTTGGGGTTTTCCGAAGAGATTCGGGTGCTCGGCAATGATCGGGTCCCAATCCGCCGTGTGCGCGAAGCGGATGACAACGAATCCGGCATCCTCCATCGTGGTCGTGATCGCCTGGTCCCGTTGCTGGCGATCGGGGAAGTCGTGGGGAGGTCCATCCACGTAGACCGCGACTCTTTGTTTGTCGTAGAGAAAGTCAGGCCGGGTGCCGACTTTCGTGACGAACTTCTGGGCGTCGCTCGGCAGGTGAAGGCCGCGTCGGGCGAGGTAATCGAGCCACTGGCGTTCGAGGTCGCTTCCCGCCTGCTGCTTCAGGGCTTCGAGGTGCTCCGCGAAAGTACTTGTGGTGGGGGAAGCCAGGACGGTGCAGCGGGTCAGAGTGAGCAGTGTTTCCTCGATCATCTGGCGGTCGAGCAGCTCGTGCTCGCGCTGGTTTGCATACGTCATCAGGCAATCGTAACAGGCGACTTCGCAGTCTTCGGTTGCCCCCTCAGCGCGCCGGCTATCGCCGCCCGTCTCGGGATGGAAATGACAGATCCGCAAAGCTTCCCTGGCCACGTTGGCGAAGGCGTCGGGCTCGTCGAGCAGGCGTCGGAGTACCCCGGCCCCACCTTCGGAAGCCTCATAGAACAAGATCTGGCGGCGGTCGTCCGGCGACGGCAGGGGCTCGCACCCGATCTCGTTATCTTCGAGCTGGTAGACGGCCTGAATCGCCTTCTTGAGCGCCGACTGGAGCGAAGTGAAGACGACCTCATCGACCTGTTCGGCCGGCTCGAGGATCAGGCAGTTCCGCCGATCTTCGACGAAGGGGACGACGCGGTCCGTCTTGGTGCCCATGGGATCGCCTGGATCTTCCTCCGCGGGAACCTGATCGGAGGATTGCCAGAACCCCTTCTCGCGATCGAGCACGAACCCGTAGCGCTCCTTGTTACTGCGTCTCCGCCAGCCGAGGTTGATCCGCCAGATGGTCGCCGCGTCTCCATAGATCAGCTTGAAGAAGGGCTGACCATCCTTGGTGACCTCACCGGTCCGGCACTCGAGGACGCCGCCCACGTTCTTGAATCGGAGCCCGCACCGTATTTCGTAACCAAGGCGGGTTCGTTCCTCCTCGTCGCTGGTGATCCGATCGCGCCGCTTGGTCGCCACGTTCTGGAGCCGCAGGAGGTTATCCAGTCGCTGGAGATTCATCTGCCCGCAGTTCTGACAGAGGTCATCCCCGGCCTCACCCGGGGCAAGCTCCTGGATATAGCCGCACGAGCGGCACTGCTTGGCCGACTGGGTGATCGCTCCATCGCCGTCAGCGACAGGCAGGATGACCTTGTTGACGATGTAGCGGGATCCTTCGTGATAGATGATGCTGCGCGGGCCGAACTCGGTGATCGCCAGGAACCGCGGGCGTGAGAGGAATTCGTCTCGGCCCTGGACTCGTTTCCGCGCGGGGATGAACGCGGAGAGCGGCAGGCGGGGGAAGTTGTAGCCCGGCAGAAATCCCTCGCTGGCGAAGTAGCGGTAGGAGTAGAAATCCGATTGCACGACGTTGCCCGCGTCGGTCAACAAGGCAATCTGGGCTTCTGCTTCCCGGCGCAGCCGCTTGGCCTCTTCCCACTGGGGCTGTCGGGCGACGTCGGCAATCACCTGGTTCTGATAATTCCATTGAGCCTTGGCCGCCCGGAACAGGCTTCGCCAACGCTCGCAAGCGGCCTCGAAGTTCTGCATCGTCTGGTTCAAGACCTGCTCCAGCCAGCCTGGTTTGTACCACGTGGAGCGTTCGAGTTCAGCGATCAGTGTACCGAGGATGGCCTGGGACTTGTCGCGGGCGGCGACCAGGGCTGTCTTCTTGGTCAGGCTCGACTTGGGGCCGGATTTCAGTTCCAGCGAAGGCGAGATTCCTTCCACGTCAAGAATCTCAGTGAGCGAGTCGCCCAGGTACTGTTCGGTCTCCGCTAGCCAGAGAGCGTGGACGTGGGCTCGTACCAGATCTTCGTTCGCCAGGTCAAGCCGAGGCAAGCTGACTGCTCCGGAAACCATCAGCTCCTGACGGCGGAAGAAATACTGGTCATGAGAGTTCCCCGCGGCGCAGTAGGTCAGGACAAGAGCAGGCTGGCCCGATCGACCGGCTCGGCCACTCCGCTGGGCATAGTTCGCCGGGGTCGGCGGCACGTTCCGCATGTTGACCACGTTGAGCTGGCGGATGTCGACGCCGAGCTCCATGGTCGGAGAGCAATAAAGGACGGGGAGCTTGCCGGTGCCGAAATCCTTCTCGCGTTCCTGCCTCTCTTCGTATGACACCTGGGCCGTGTGCTCGTGGGCCTCGAATCCCCGGCAATCACCCGCGATGGTGCGATAGAACTGGACGAAGAACGGATTCGTGCGGCCACCGTCGTCAGGCAAGTTCGGGACGCGGATGGGATCGTGAAACGCCCGGGCTCCTTCGCCCGCATGCCAGGCCATGCAGGCCGCCGAGACGCGGTAGCCTGGAATTCCATCGTCGGTGGTCGGAGCCTCCGCTTCGACGACGAACTGAGCTTTTGCCAGAACCCGGAAGAGGTCGATGCAGATCTGGTCACGATCCTTGACGCTGAGCTTCTGCCCGTGCCTTTCGAACTCCGGCAGAACCCCCTTGCGGCTCAGGTACTGGCCAAAGCCGCTCCGTCCTGAGAGGTAGGAGAAGTATCGGCGTTCGCGTGGCTGGCGAGCCCGCGGGAATACGGAGGTTGCCAGTTCGGGCTTCTCCTGCTCGTCGACGGCCCAGGGTTGGCGAAGCCGCTGGGAACTCTGCTGGATGAGTCGCTCATGGAACTCGTACGTCAGGTAGTCCACATCGATCGCTAGCTCGCGCCGCAGGTAGTCGAGCAAGACGGTCGCAATGTTCTCACGGGTTTGAGGGCTGGCGCTCACAAGGGATGCATGGCAGCCTTGCCAGAACTCGTCGGCCCGGCAGAGTTCGCCGAGCGATACGTACTTGATTTTCAGCAATCCGCACTGCTCGAGGTTGGGCGAGGTAACTCTCCATCCTCGCTTGAGGTCGCGGTAAATCCGGTAGCCGATCACATTCCGCATTGCTTTGTCGGTGTCGGCCTTCTGGGCGAACTGGACACCGGGCTCGCGGGCATAAAGCTCAAGAGGAAGATCGAGGGCCTTGAAGATGCGGAGAGCCAGCTCGTCGTACGAGATTCCTTCGGAACCGGCTGCCAGCGCGGCCTTGTAGAGCGCAGAGCGAAGCAAGCTGACCTCAACGAAGTCGTTGAAATGGCCGGCCTGGAGCGAGGCATCCTGGCGGTTGTCGGTGAAACTGAGAAGCTTCTTCGCGTGCTCTTGGAGGGAGGCATCCTGCTTGAGCATGCGGACGATCGAAAGGCTCAAGATTGTCGTGGCGGTGCTCCGGCCGCCGCTGGAGAGAGTCGCCAGCCGGCCAAAATCCGAATCTCCGCGCCGGGCTCGATAAGAGACCCCACAGTTCTGGCAAAATCGAAATGGTGCAGATGTGAAGAAGAAATCGAGGCCAGCCGGGTCGATGTATCCGTCGGGACCGACTGGCATGCGCTGGGGAAGCTCGTCGCGGAGGTTTGGTCGGAGGCGCGGCTGAGACGAGTCGATCTCGAACCAGTCCTCTGGTAGACGGCTGGTCTGCTCTTCCCGATCGTCCGGCCAGAGCCGGTCCGGATCGCGATAGAGGAAGCCGGCGACACCGTCCTCATCGTTATTCAGCCTGTCAGAGATCTCCCGCGGCTTGAACTTGATCCGTCCTGAATTCGGGTCGGTGTACTTCCAGATGATGTAATACTCCGCGCCGCATTCACGGCAGAAGGCCAGGGGAAGGAGGACCCTTGCCTTGTTCGAGCCGGGGACGAATTGCTGGCCGCTCAGGGAGAGATGCCGCTCACCGGGCTCCTCGAGAGACGCGTAAACGGAATCCCCTGGGCTGATAAACTGATGGAGCCGGAAAGCGAACGGCTTGGTGTGCGACTCCGGGTGTTCCCCGCAGTTGTACCCGGCAAGGAGCCAATCACGGATCACGCGCTCACACTCGCGCTCTTCCATGCCGGTCAGACGGCCCAGCTCCCGAGCGATTCCTCTTTCCCCGACGATTGGCCGGGGTCTGCCGCGAAGCAGGCGCCCGCCCTCGGCCTCGCGACGAAGACCCAGGCGGTCTTCCAGCCAGCCGGCCAGGGGCGAGCCGACGAAGGTTTGGTACTCGCTCGGTATGGGCTCTTCTCCACGGACGATTTTCTGCAGCAATTCGGTCGTTTCTGGCTTCCCAGGATCCGCCTGGACGGTTGCTCTCGTCAGGGTCTCACCGATCACATTCTCAGGCCGAACCTCCGACCCGAAAAGACGGGTGGCAACCCCGGCGATCTCCTGCCGCTGCTGATCGAGGGTGCCCCCGCTCGACATCGTCGCGGATGTGCCGACGCAAAGCATGTGCTCGGCCTGGCAAGCCACCCGCAGGCGACGGACCAGAAGGGCGACGTCGGCTCCCTGCCGCCCTCGATACGTGTGCAGCTCGTCGAGCACGAGGAAGCGGAGATCGCGAGCGGCGTTGACCAGGGGGCGTTCGAAGGGCCGAGTCAGCAACAGCTCGAGCATGACGTAGTTGGTCAGCAGAATGTCGGGCGGATTCTGGATGATCCGGTCTCTCTGCTCCCTGCTTTCCTGGCCGGTATAGCGGTCGAACCGCACGGGCTCCTTGCCCAGACCGAATCCCACTCGCAAGAACTTCTCCAACTCACCGTACTGGCTGTTACAGAGGGCGTTCATCGGGTAGACGACGATCGCCTGAATCCCCCGTTTCCCCCCGTTCCGTAGAACTTGGTCGACGATCGGGATGAGGTACGTGAGGCTCTTTCCCGACCCGGTCCCCGTCGTCAGCACGTAGTTCTGGCCCCGTCGACCCGCTTCGATCGCCTCGACCTGATGGCGATGCAGCAACATCCGCGAACCAATCGGATCCTCTTCCGTCTTGATCCGGAAGATCTTGCGGCAATCCCCGTGCAGCAATCCCCGGTCCACGAGATCGTCGACCCAGCCACCGGGTTCGAAGCTGGGGTTCAACTGGATCAAAGGCTGGGGCCAGAGAACTTCGTCTCTCAGGCTTTTTTGAACGAACTTATCGATTCGTCGATCACGAACCTGGACGAAACTACGAACGTAGTCGGCGTAGTCCTGGATCACGCGATCGCGGAGGGAGAAGACGTCCATCGTAGGGACATCCATTCACCGTCAGGTTTGCGAAAACCACCGGTACTAACAGCATTGTCGATTGATTGCATAAAGCTGCACTCTATCCGAACGGACAGACCTAATCAACCGTCGAGCAAAGTATTCGAGGCAAGTGAGCGATTGCGCGCCCAATAAGCGAAGCGGCCACTCACGTTTCCTTGGAGCCGAGAAGTGCCTGGCCCTTCCGTGCGTAACCAGTGGAGCCGATTGTTCGGTTTTTGCGAAAATCTCATTGCCCCGGACAAGGGCTCGTGGCCGAAGCATTGCGTGACATTGTCGTAAACTATACCTTACGCGGCCATGAGTGAAACATCTTCGAATTGCTGAAAGTTGAGCGTCATCAGCGTCTCCAGTTGCACGGCGTACGTGGTCGGAATGCCGTCGAGGATTTCTTGGATGGCGGCTTGAAAGTCGGCAAACTTCGGATGGTAGCGGCCGTAGAGGGCACGACGTTTGGTGAACTTCCACAAGCGTTCGATCAGGTT
>JBAUOX010000857.1:0-2845 GCA_049579985.1 Isosphaeraceae bacterium
TCCCACGGCGGCTTCGCCTGTGCAGGAACGAATCGTCAATCAGATCAGCGATTTAGACCATCCCTGCACGGGCAACAACGCCATACTACGCGAACACCCCGGGAACAACAAGGGTCAGGGAGAAGAACCTCGTGGTTGCTATTCACAATCACGAGGAATGGCACAACTACACCCCGTTCAAGGGCAGAGCCGGCTCCGGCGCTTCCGGACGGCTGGGCCAGGGAACGGCCGGCTGAGCAGGAGTGGGAAACGGCATGAGGGCTGTCCTGGGCCTGGACCGGCCGGGGGACAGAGCCGCCACAAGGTCGCGCACGGCCTGACGGGGCAAGAACGAGGCGCAGCCGACAAGCATGATCAAGCCGAACGTCCACATCCCGAGGCACGCGCCGATTCCCACGTGGAGCACAACGGCCCCGGCCAGCATCAGCGGGCGCAGGCGGGGTCGCCAGATGAGGACACAGAAGAAGATTTCCCAGAGAACGGACAGGTGGGTGACGAGGTTCAGCAGCCGGGGGTGCCAGGCCAGCCAGGTCATGTCGATCGACTGGTACTCCAGATTCGACAACGCCCGCCACATCGCCTCGCCCGTCCACCATGCCTCGCCCTGCAACTTCGAGATGCCGGCGAAGAAGTAGATGACGCACATGTGGACGTTGATCAGCCGCAATGCCAGATTCGCCCGGGCACTTGGCGCCGGACGCGACGCGGCCGAGCCCCTCCATCGCCTGGCAATGACGCGGTCGAGCGAGAGGGCCTGCCCGCTCGGTCCGATAGCAAGATACAAGCTCAGCATGGCGTTGATCTGGTCGAGGCCGAATGTGGCTTGCGGCACGCGGTGGGCGAACGAGATCACGACCAGCAGAGACAGGACCGAGGTCACGCGGGTGAAAAGGCCCAAGGTGAACAGCAGGAGGACGGCCATGGAAAACCCGTAGACTGGCCACATCCATCCGTCCGCGACAATCCACCAGAATGAGTATGTGTACTGGTCTTGCTGGATCGCCCGCACCAGCGCCGGGCTCAGCCAGCTTACCGGGCCAAAGAACTGACCCAGCACAAGACCCCAGACGGCGTGCGTGTAAAGGAGCATCAGGCCGGTCAGGATCCGGAGCAGCCCCAGCAGGGTGGGATCGGCCGGTCGGAACCAGAAGGCATCCCAGTCATCGGCAAGCGACCGCGCCCTGGCCGTCAGGTCGCGGACGACCGGGTTCAGTAAACGTCGCATGGAAAATCCCCTAATGGATGATCCTCATAACTTTCCGGATCGGTCAGTCGCCCACCCTCACGGATTCTCTCCATCGACGACAGCAGATGGGTCTGCTGGATCAGCTTCACCCGAGAGGCGCCGTACTCGCGGCCAAGATGCCGCGCGTACGATTCATGCCACCGGTCGCGAAATTCCTCGGGTGATTGATTCATGTGTTCGGTCAACATGAAGTACCGGTGGTAGAGCAAACGGGGCTGAGTCGCTCGGTTGGGGATTCGCCCGCGGACGACGGTCCCGTCCGGGCGCTCGGCCTCGAACGACAGCAGGGTGCTTTCCTCGGGCTCGGGCGCGAAGAAGTGGTAGCCGTGGTCGAGGTACAAGGCTTCGAGATAAGGCTGGCACACGCCATGTACCGAACGTGCGAGTTCGGACGATGGATACATTGCCGCCGGGGCGATGATGATGGCCACGAGGTGGAACACCAGCCAGAGGTTAACCATCCAGCGCCAGGATCGGCGACCGTTACGATGCCGCGGAGGGACCAGTCCGGGCACGGCAAGCCGGGAATGCGCGTCAGGGTTCACGACATGATCTCCCATCGGCAGGTACCGAAAACTTCAGGAACTGCCGGGAAGGTCGCGTCCTTCCTTCCTCCCCGGCATGAGCTGGCCGTCGGGCGCCCGGAGACTTTTTCCATCCGTTCCGCCGAGCCAATGACGGTAAACCGAGGGATGTCAGTAGGATCCGCCGCTAGATCCGCCGCCACTGCTGTGGTGCAGCAATCCGCCGCTCGATCAAATGGGGCTGTGCCCCTTATGGTACACCCCGAAGACGAATTGGACGTGGTGCACCAATCCGCCGATCAATCCACCGACGCTGGAGCCGCCGCCGTAGTGAAGGAACCCGCCGCCGCTGGAACCCCACGAATCCGCGAACACAGGCCCGGCCCCAAGGGCCAAGGCCAGAACGCTCGATGAGGCAAGAGTGAAGAAAGATCGCCGAGTCTTAATCATGGGAACTCCTCGTGTGTTGTGAATCACTTATTGGTGTCGTCACCAATGTCCTGAACAGAAGATGTCGCCCGTCCGCCGTTCCTGAAAGGTTCGGAACGCGCGGAATGCCTTCTGCCCCCGACGCGGGATGTCAGTCCCCGCCAGTTTGGGTAACATAAGGACTTTGGGTTGACTGGCGAGAAGAATCATGCTGCAAGTTCTGGATAAAGTCAAGGAGTCTTCAGGCAGATAACTGTAGTTCCCGCTCGTAGGTGCAAGGAGGTCGTTGGAACCTGGCCAGTGCACCCATTCCCTCGGTGGCGCCTGACCACCCCTTCCTACTTCAAGGTCTGGCCCGGCAAGGCGATAAGAATGGCGCGCGAAAAGTCGCTGCTTTCGCTATCAACATTTTCATCGTGATCAGCCGATGAAAGCCTATAACCCGCCAAGTCGGATCGGCCGCGCGGCTCGTTCCGTTCAGTGGGGACATGGGATGGAGCCACGCCCAATGGAACGATTCTGCTTCGCAACGATCATCGTCGCGACCTTGATGCTCCGTGGGTTGGAGCCGTTGCCGTGCCGCGCCCAGACCGCGTCGCCGCCGGCGCCGTTGCCGCCGGCCCTGCCGCACCGGCCTATTCCGCCT
>JBAUOX010000858.1:0-13922 GCA_049579985.1 Isosphaeraceae bacterium
GCTCTCGGCCGACCGACCTGGCGCCTTCGCGGGCGGCCGCCTTGACCTCGGAGCGGACGGCCTCGGCGGCCACGGCGCCTTCCGGCTGGATGGTCGCCAGGCTCAGGACGTCGGCGATCACGAAACAGCCGTCCACGACCGCCCAGGTCATCTCGCCCGAGGTCGGCGAATGACCGCGGCTCAGGACGTTGCCAAGATGAAGCACGTCATAAAGCGGCAGGAACTGATAGAAGCGGATCTCGCCGCGATTCAGGTAAGCCACGTGCTCCAGGCCATCCTGCTTGATCGTGCGGATCACCGCCTGGCCGTTGTCGCCAGAGGCTAGCAGGGCCATCTTTGCCAGCGATTCGCTGAACGACCGGCGATCCTTGGACTGGAGCACCGCCAGGGCCTCCGGCCCGCTGTCTGCCTGGGCGATCGGCGGGATGATCGCTCCGCCCAGAGATCGCAGGATCTCACGGAAGTCGGGGTCGGTGGCGTACTTGTCAAGGATGAAGAGCGCCATCGGACCGTGCTCGCCGAGCGCGGCGACCGCCTGGTTGCGCAGGGCCGGATCCGCGAAATCACCAAAGACGACGTCGGCCGCGTCCGCACCGGCCATGGCCAGGGCGCGCTCGCCCGGCTCGCCGAATTCGACAACCAGGCGCAGTGCCTGAGCACCTCCCCCGACGGCTTGCACCAGGCCCTTGGCGACCACGTGGCCAAGGTGGCTGGCCAGGGTCTCGGGCCGGTGCGTCTGGAGGAACTCATCGACGTAATCGGAATTGACACGAAGCACGATCAGGCTCTGGTCCAGCGGCAGTGATGAGCCCAGCGCCTCCAAAACCGGGCCGTAAAGGCAGACCAGGGCAAAACCCTGCAGACCCTCTTGTCGGAACGCGTCGAGAGCCAGCGTGCGATGGTTCTCGATCGTCCGGAGCCCGGCGCGAAGGTCGGACGTCCCTTGCTCCAGACTGATCATGCTGAGCACCACGAGCGCCTCGCCCATGGCCGTCTCGTCGCCATGGAAGGTCTCGAGCAGGTCGGTGACGCCAGGCGGGTCGGCCAGAATCAACGGCAGGGCACTGGGATACCGAGCGGCCAGCCGCCGCTGGATCGGACTGAGCCGCTCCAGCTCGGCCACCAGGATTGCCCGGTCCGTGTCATCGGCGCGCTTGAGCCCGAAGTACTCGCGCCAGTGGAGCAAGACATCGGCCGCCACATCGTCGTTCAAGATCTCCCGCAGGCGGTGGAACTCCTTGGGATGCTTCTCATAAAGGTAGACTGCCTCGAGGTCGAGCCGATCCAGCAGCTTGAGCCCGGACAGGCCGTCAGTCCGGTCGATCGCCACCGCCGTCTGGCGAAACCGCTCGGCAACCCGAGCCACCAGGTCACGCTCCGGCTCGGGGCGGTCCGAGTATCGCTGCCGCAGCTCGGATTGCGGGTCGGATGCACCGCGACCATCGGCCCGCTCGCCGCTGCTCGCCGCGGATGGAGCCTGTGCGGGTCCGACGCTTGGTGCATTCGGTTTGAGCGCCAGTTTGCTGAGCACTCCGAGAGCCGCAAGCAGAGCAACGACGGCAAAGGTTCGCTTCATCGGCAAGACGTTCCGTGGTCGGGGCACAAGTTCATACAAATCCGGGAGATGGACCCGGATCTCGAAAGAGTCGAAGCACCGCTCATCGATGCGTTCGCGGCAGGCTGCTGAAGGGTCAATGGACGAGCGGGGAAGACTCCGGCGCGGGCGCATCGAGGCAGGCGACGCCTGGTGTCATCCTTCCCTGGGAATTGTCCACGACGTTCCCCAGAACGTCAATTCGGACAGTCAAGTTCCGCTGGAAAGCAATCCCGGTCGCACGTCCAGACGCGGTTTTTCCTGCACTCTCCTTCCTTCTCTAGTTTACTCGGTCCTTCAAGTCCGATATTGGCACAGTTCTCGTAGCTGGGTTTGGGGGCATCACGCGTGAGACACACGTGCAGAGAAGACAAAAGGAATTGCTGTTCTTGACCTCCGTGCGGATCGGCCACCAGCGGTTTCGATTGACTGTACCGTGGTTCCAATCACGCAAGCAATGTCTTGCTCGGAAGGTCCTGCCGGGCAGGCGGGTCGGGACGCCCCTGGAATCGCGAGGATCTCGACCCGGTCTAACAGGCGACGTGAGTCCGGTTGAAGGCGGACAGTCAATTGGCAGTCCCATAGGGTTCTGGCAGGCCGATTCGAGAGTAGGTCACCGAGAAATGCTGAGCGAGATGCTCACGGTATGGGGTGATCAGCCGGCAAACGTGCTTGCCTTGGTCTCGAAGTCCTTCCAGCAACGACCGCGGCATCGTATGAAGATCCCTGAGGTCAACCAGCGATTCAGGAAACCCCGGGCATGACGCATGGGCGGGAAGGAAGTACCAACCGTAGACTTGTCCTTTGCGGACATTGTCGCGGATGAATTTCGCCTTGACGCGGCCTGTTTCCACGAGGTACTGCGCCTGGTGGACCACAGCCACGATGGCTCGAGCGGTTTTCTCATTTGCCAGGTCGCATGCCTGTGTCAGGATGATCACGCGGGATTGAACGCTCTGCGGTTTCTGCGATTCGTCAATCCAGCGAACCTGGTCTGCCCAGAAGATAAGAGGACAGGCGTCTAGAATGTCTCCTTGAGATAAGGGAACAGAGACCTGCGCGAGGGGTAACTCGGCTCGAAGCTCCCCGGGTGTCTTGTACATGGTTTTATTGACATCACCGACAAAATTGAACGCCCGTTCATATTGATCGGGCGAAGTTGATGAGTAATTCGGTGGCCGCAGCTACCTAAAGCCATTGGAAACAGGGACTTGTCGCTGGTTCTTTTCAAACTCCCTATCCGTCCCAGACTATCACTCGGGACTTTTGTCGGTAACGTCTTTATTCGCCGGGGAATCGGTCTGGCAGCCGCATCGGCTCCAGAAGAGTAAAGCTGGTCACCTCCCGGCCGTCCCTTGGAAGCTCGAACGCACCAAGCGCCGTGTCATCCTCGATGAAGGAACCCGGCAGGCGTTCGTCTTGAATCTCGGTCGCGAAGCTCTTTCGCGGGGAGCCCTGGGCCGGATCCTCGACGAGAAACGATCTCAGGGCTTGTTGGACGACGGCTTCCTCGTTCGGAAACTGGCCGTCCTCAACCACCTTTCGCAGCAACCGTTGAAGGTCATCAGTAAGAGCAACATTCATGAGGCTTGATCCTTGCAAGCTCGGGGCTTCCGCAAGACCCCTCTGTCGTTCCCGCAACCTCGCCGGCAACAGGGGCCTTCATCATCTGTGCCTCTAAACGCCGTACCGGTTCATTTTGCCTGACCAAGACAGATTTCCGCCCCTCGCTGGGCACAAACCTATCATATCGATTTCTGCTGCACAGAGCATTGCCTCAAACGGGCAAGCCGAGCTGGGGCTTCCTGCCACCTCGCGCCCGGTCAAGATCACGGCACTCACCATGAGCTTTGCCTACCCGATCATGGGGAAAGCCGATTAGAATGATGCGGCCAGGGGAGGTATGGCCCAGCGGAGGGACCGCGGGCGCGGGGAAGCGAGGATTTGCGATGGCATCCATGACGAACTCGAACTTTGAGCCGCTCGGCAGGGTCCGCACCAAGATCGTGGCGACTCTTGGGCCGGCGTCACGAGCTCCGGCCATGCTCAGGAAGTTGGTCGAGGCGGGGGTGGACGTCTTCCGGCTCAACTTCTCGCACGCCTCTCATGATGAGCACACGGCCACGCTGCAGGCGATCCGCAAGATCGGCGAGGAGACGGGGCGTCAACTCGCGGTGCTCCAGGATCTCTGCGGGCCCAAGATCCGGCTCGGCGACATTCCCGGCGACGTTGTCGAGTGTGACTTCGGGGCCGAGTTCCGCTTGGCCGCCGAGTGTAAGGCGGGCGACGATCCCCATCTGTTGACCTGCACCTACAAGACGCTGACCGACGACCTGGAGATCGGCCAGAACGTCCTGTTCGCCGATGGGACCGTCGCGATGGACGTGATCGAGCGCGGTCCCGGCTGGGCCCGTCTCAAGGTCACGCTGCCGGGGCGGATCCGGTCGCACCAGGGCATCAACGTCCCGAGCGCCGCGTTGAGCGTGGCGGCGCTCACCGACAAAGACCTTGTCGACCTTGACTGGACTGCCCAGCATGCCGTCGAGTATGTCGGCCTCTCGTTTGTGCGGCGGGTTGAAGACATCACCCGGCTGCGACAGGAGCTCGACCGGCGGAAGATCCGCGCCCGGATCGTGGCCAAGATTGAGAAGCCCCAAGCCGTGGCCAACCTCGAGGCCATCGTGGTCGAGGCTGATGCGGTGATGGTGGCCCGGGGCGACCTGGGCGTCGAAATGGACGTGTCCAAGGTTCCCGCCGTGCAGAAACAGATCATCGCTGCCTGCCACAAGGCGCGGGTCCCCGTGATCACGGCGACCCAGATGCTCAACAGCATGGAATCGTCGAGCCGTCCCACCCGGGCCGAGGCCAGCGACGTCTTCAACGCTGTGCTCGACGGCACCGACGCCGTCATGCTCTCGGGAGAGACGGCCATCGGCGAGTTTCCCGTCGAGGCCGTCGCCATCATGAGCCAGATCGCCCGCGAGGCAGAGAACTTGATGTTCTCGGAGTTCCACGCGGGCGCCCCGTGGACGTGGTCGGTGGACAACTGGCCGGGAGCGGACGGGCGCGATCACCAGGCGACACCTCGGGTGGCCCGAGCCGGCCAGGTTCTGCCGGTGACCGACGCGGTCGTCGAAGCGGCCAGCGCGGTCTGCCGGCGGCTGAACGCCGCACTTCTGGTGGTGGCCACGCATTCCGGCCGCACGGCGCTTGCCTCCTCGAAGCAGCGCAACGCCACGCCGACCCTGGCCCTGACCGACGATCTCGAAGCCGCCCGCGCCATGGGCCTTTACTGGGGCGTGACCGCCTTGCACATCCCGGAGCTGTTCGAGACCGGTCAGGTTCTGGCCTGGGCCGACGAATGGTGCCGGGCCAACGACCTGATCGACTCGGGCGATCGCGTGGTCATCGTCCGGGGCGTCATTCCCAACAATCCCAATCACAATGCCCTGCTCGTCCACGAGGTGGAATGATCGGGATTGTCGAACCAACGGGGCCGGACATCGCTAGAATCGATCGTGCTCGTCGTCTTCTCGAGCGGGCCCAATGCCCTGGCTGTTGTTCGTCAAGAGCAAGTAGAAGCTGAGCGGTGCGTCATCGCAAGCTCGACGCACCCTACCGGCTGAGCATACGCAACATCACGACGAGTGCAAGCACGAAAGCGACGATGCTCGGCGTCCCACGCAAGCTCGCGATCACCGCGAGGGACAACTCGGTCACCATTCGCGTGCCGGAGTTGACCGTGGAAACCGTTCCGTGCCGGCACGCTTACACCTTCAAAATCACGGAATCGGAGCTCATGCCGGAATGAAACGATTGATGTTTATATATAGTAAATATTCGGTTGATCCCCGACGATGAAGCTGAGCCCCGCGGATCGGTCACCTGGAGAATCCAAGACGAGTCAGTTCGCGTTCGATCAGATCGAGGTTCCAGATTTCGATCATCGCGTCGGCTCCGGCAGTGCTGCTGGCCAGGCGCTGGCCGCGAGGGTCGAAAACGACGTTTGGGAACATCCCGCGCCGGCCGGGAAGCCGCAAGGCGATTTGCGGGTCGGAGGGATCGGCAACCGACCGGATGAGGATCTGTCCTTGTGGCGAGTAAACCGCCAGATGCCGTCCATCGGGTGAGAATGCAAGGCCGAATAACCCGCCTTGGGCGTCCTCGCCAGGGGGGATCCGTCCCAGGACGCTCAGGCGGGCCGTGTCAAGCAAGGTCACGGCGCCGGTGCGGTCTCCAATCGCCAGCAGCGAACCGTCGGGCCGCAATGCCAGCCTGGTTAACCCGTCCGGCAAACCTTCCGCGGACTCGAGCCGGTGCGCCTTGATCGGCCCGCCGGCGTCCCCTGGATCGAGGGCCCAGATGATCAGCCTGTTGAAATCTCCGAGCATGTAGATCCGGTCGCCCCTGGGGGCGAGCTGAACCGCGATAGGGTCTCCGCGGAACGCGCCGTTTCGGTTCGGGTTCCCCGGCCGGCCTCTCCCCTCGAATCTCGACCCCGGCGCTATCGCAGCGGTCGCGCCGGTCGGCGCGGGCGGGGGCGGGCCCGGGAATGGCGGCAGCTCTTCTCCCGGAGCGTGGGGCGGGGCAGCGACCGGACGGACCCTATCGGGATGAGTCGCCTGCCAGAGCGAGATCTCGGAGGACCGCACCAGAACCATGGTCTGGCCATCCGTCGAGCGAGCGAGGAGGATCTGAGGTCCCGGACCGTACGCATTGATTGGGATCGGAACGAGCAACGGAGATTGTGAGAGAGCCGACCCGGATTGCCAGATTCTCAGTCCCCGCGAGTCATGGGCGATGAGCCGGCCGGCCGCATCGAACGCCACGGAAGTGCGGCGGTTCCGTTCGCGTTCCCGGTCCGGAATACGGCTGACTGATTCGGCCCCCGCCGTCGTGGTCGAGGCGGAAATCGTGCAGCGGCTGCCGCCGTCCCGGTAGAGCCAGACATCCCCGTTGCCGGCGCCGATCGCCAGGCGGCCATCCGTGTTGAAGGCCATCGAGGTAAGGCGAGACTCGAAGCCGCCGAGCTGGATTCGCGCGGCGGAATCAGAGACGCGCCAGACCGAGGTTGACGACGTGCGTCCCCCTCCCCCCACGGCCAGACTCCGACCATCGGGTGTAAAGCTCATGTCGCTGATCCATTCCACGGCGGGCAGCACGGCCAGAAGCTTGTGGGAGACTGTATCCCAGATCTCAGCATGGTTTCCGACCGCGGCTGCCAACAATGTTCCCTGGACGTTGAAACGCATGAGTCGGGGCATGCCCCATGTGGAAGAGAGGCTGTAGAGGAATGTCCCGGCCTCCCGGTCCCAGACCTGGACCGTGTTGCCCGAGGCCGTGGCCATCACGTTACTGGCTCCCAGGGCAAGCGAGGTCAGCATCTCGGCTTGAGTGTCGATCTGGCCTGTAATCTGGTCGTCCCACGCCGAGTGGAGAGCGACGGTGACCGTTGTAGGAGCCACGGTGGCCGTTGAGCCCTTGTTGGAGGCAATTGCCACGGTCTTCCCGTCGGGACTGAACGCGGCCAGAGGAGGAAAAGAGCGGCGCAGGGGCTCGATCTTGATCCGGTCCAGAGTGGCCACCGGCTCCTCGATCCGGTTGAGGTCCCAGAGAATGACCTCGTGCGTTGAATCCGGGACGTTCTCGATCGTGAGCAGCCGCTCGCTGACCGGATTGGCCATCACGCTCAAGACCTGTCGCCCGGGACGGTTCAGATCATGGAGGGGGGAGCCTGTTCGGACATCGAAGAGCCGCAGACCTTCCTCATCGGGGCGGATCACGGCCAGGATGTGGCCGGCGAGAGCAAGGCGATCTCCCCACAGGCGTCGTTGCGGAGCCGGGGTTGCGTTGCCGTTGCCGCCTCGGTTGGGGCTCGATCCGAAGCGCACAGGTTCGAGTTGCGGGCCAGGTTCGGCCCTTCTCGCGGTTCCTGCCGCTGGGGAAGGATCTCGACTGGGGACAGACGCGGGAGGCTGTTTCGGCCCGTCGCCCAGCGCGATGGTCTCGAATCGCTGGCGGGATTCCACATTCCAGAGGCTCACTTCCTGAATGTCGTCGGACAGCGCCGCGAGCACAGTGCCGCCGGGCCCGAACTCGATGCCCCGGGTCGGCCCGGTGGTGAACTCGGGGCGAGGCTGCACGTCGCGGAGAACCAGGAATTCCACGGCCTGATCCCGAAGCTGGGCCGGCGTCAATGCCCGATCTTGATCGAGCGCGACGGCTTTCTCAGGATCCGCGACTTTCTGGAGCAAGTCCAACCCCTTGGCCCGGCGGTCGGGTAATTCCGACAGGAGCAGGTTGGAGGCATTGGCGGAGAGTGCCCACCGGGCCGCGGCTCGCGCCTTGTCCGCTTCCTGTTCTTTTTCGTGGAGGGCGGCGTTCTTCTCGTCGCTCGCCCTGATCGCGTTCTTGCTTGCCGCGATCGCGTCGTTCTTTTCCTTGAGGATCCGAACGTATGCATAAGTGGCGACTCCCAGCACGACCGCGCTGGCCACGGCCGTGACCGCCGTGATCCCCGGATGGCGGCGGGCAACTCGCCAGAACCGTCCGATCGGGCTGATCCGGCGGGCTCGCACCGGCTCGTGGCTGAGGAACCGGGCCAGGTCCTCCGCCAGGGCCGTGGCCGTCGCGTAGCGATCGACGGGACGCTTGGCCAGGGTCTTCAGGACGATCGTTTCCAGGTCGCGGGGGATTCTCCGGTTGATCAGCCGCGGAGGAATAGGCTCGCTGCCGCCGATCTGTTCCAGTAGCTCCGCAGCGCTGGTGCCATCGAACGGGGGCCGGAGCGTCATCAATTCATAAAGAGTGGCCCCCAGGCTATACACGTCGGTTCGCCCGTCGATGGCTCCTGTTCGCGCTTGCTCGGGGCTCATGTAACGGGGCGTGCCCAGGAGGCTGTCATGCTGGGTCAGGCCGGGATCGGCGAGTCTGCGAGCCAGGCCAAAATCAGTGACCCAGATAGTCCCCTGTGCGTCGATCAGAAGATTGGACGGTTTGACGTCGCGATGAATGACACCGTGATGGTGTGCGTGCGCCAGGGCTTCCGCGGCTTGAAGCCCGACCTCGGCGATCCAGCGGAAAAAGGCCGAGCCGCGGGGCGGTTCGAGCGGCGGAAGAGCGTCGTCATCGTGCTGACGGGCGAAGGAAGGGCTCGTGGCGAGCAAGCTCGATCCCCGGCCCGAACCCGGCACGTCGCCCGGCCGCCATTGTGGCTGGCTTCTTTGGCTGCTGCTCATCCACGAGCCGGTCGAGTCGTTCCCGCTGAGAACCGACCCCGGCGACCGATGTGCAAGCCGCGATCCCGGCGTTGTCGGGTCGGTCTCCGCCTCGCCGGAGCGGTCAGACCTGGGAAGCTCGGACGGGGCAGGTTTCCCTGCTTTTTCCAGGATGGCCACGCCGTCGACGTGAGCTGGTCCGGGATCAAAGCTGCCTGCGCGAATATGGCGAGTGCGCCGCCAGGGCAAGTTCGCGGACACGCGCACCCAGAGGCGGCTGAAGTGGGAGCTGAACTGTGAGGCGGAGCCCGTGTCGCGGCCGTTGGAGAGGCGGCCATCTTCTCCAGGGGACGATGATCCGGTCGCCAGCGGAGAACGGGTCCGGCGGAGGTGGCGGACCACCCGGTCCAGCCCGCTACCCTCAATACGCTGCATGGCGTAGTAGCAAAGTGCCCCAGCCTGCCCGACATCGAAGACCGGAACGATATGCGTATGGTGCAGCCCCGCGGCCGTGCGAGCCTCGTTCAAGAACCGGCGCCGCGCCGACGAGTCGGGGGCGGCGTGAATGCCCAGAACCTTGAGGGCCACCGGCCGGTCCAGCCCCACGTGAACCGCCTCATAGACGGTCCCCATGCCCCCTCGTCCCAGCTCGCGGACCACTCGGTAACCTGCGATCCGCCGTCCCGATTCGAGGCTCCGTCCCGGCTCCCCGCTTGGCCCCGAGCCAGCCTCGAGACCGGACGCCTGGCCGACCAGTCCGTGCACTAGCTCCAGACCCTCGAGCGCCGAGCGGATGTCTTCACCAAGGTCAGGGTACCGCGAGGCAAACGCCTCAGGCTCGGGCGCGGCCCCCTGCTCGATCAGGGCCAGATAGATCTCGATCGCCTCGCCCAGGCGATCGTCGCTGTCGCTGGTGGGGATGCCGCTGTCGCTGTCGCTGGCGCTGGCGGGGGCGTCGCTGTCGTCATGCCGGTGAACCATCTTCGTACCTCAGAGATCCCCCAGGTGGGCCCTCGAGCGATCGCTTCAGGCGCTTGAGCCCTCGAGCCCAGATGCCCCGGACTGATTTGCGGCTCATGCCCATGCGGCCGCCGATGGCCTCGAAGGAGAGGTTCTCAGCGTGATAGAGCCAGAGAACGTCGGCTTCGGGCACGGGCAAGACATCCAGGGCATCGGCCAGCAGGACAATGAGCTCACGGCGGCTGACGACTTCGCTGGGGCTGGTCTGGCTCAAGGCCAGCCTGTCGAGCAGGCGGCCGCCTCCCTCGCCGGCCCTGGCCGCGCCGCCCGGGTTGCACGGGGCGTCCAGGGGGAGGATGCCGCCAGCTCCGGTCCGCTTGGATCGGCTATGATAACGCCCCAGATCGGCGAGCTTTTGACCCACCAGCCGTCGCAGCCAGCCCACCAGCGCGGCCTCGTTCTGGCCGGTGAACTGGGGAAACTGCCGGACTACCTCGACCAAGGCCTCCTGGACCACGTCAGAGAGTTCAAGCCGCTCACGCAGCCGAGGTCCCAGACCGGTCCGCACGATCATTCTCAGGTAATTGCGATACAGAGCGCATAACTCGCCCAGCGCTTCGGTCTCTCCCGCGCGTGCCCTGGTAAGCAGTTCGATCGGGCCGTCGGCCATCAGTGTCGGCTCTGCTCTATTGGATACCGCTCGACTGATGCCTCTCGGATAGAGCCGGTCTGGCTGCTGACCGTGCTGACCCGGCGGGTGGAATTCAGGCCAGGTGACCGCAATCGTCCCGATCGCATCGCCTGTCATGACCCTCCCGACGGCTGAACGACACTCTCTATTCCTTAGGCGTCAGCGCGCATTGATCTGGACCCAGTTCCCTCGAAAAACGACTCGCCCCACCCGGGCACGGCGAATCCTCTTTCACTAATTTCCATGATCGGGAGAATCAACGTGGAGGACAAGTCGTACCCTGCAGAAATGGTAACCCCTTGCGCTTTCCCAACCGGGTTGGGCAACGGCTTGGAACGCTTTCCTCGGCCTCCTTGGCAAAAAGTTGCTGTCTGAGACGACCCGCGGGTCAAGTTTCGCGGCCCGCGCGCGAAACGACCCCGCGACACGCACACAGGCATCGCGGGGTCGGAAGCAGGTCGATTGCGAATGTTCCTGCGTTTCGGGAATCCGCCGGTTTGGTTCACCCGGGGATCATGGGCCAGAACGATCCACTGGCGACGAACTTCAAACCCTGGCTGAACGGCGACGGGACAGAACGTAGCGGCGCAGGCCAAGCCCGCCCACGGTCGTCAGAAACAGGGCGATCGTGCTTGGTTCGGGAACCGGAGACTCCACGAGCGTGACCAGTCCCTGCGCGGTGGTCTGGCCGCCGTTGGAGGTCGAGGGAGCCAGCAGGAGCGTGGTGGTCGGCAGGCTGAACTCGGCCGAGCCACTAGTTTGAGTCCCGCCCAGACCGAATATGCCGCTCGGGGGAGGGTTAAAGGTTGCCGTGACGGTCGAGCTCGAAGGCCCGTTCACCACGCCGTTGAGCACACCCTTGATCACGACCGGATCATCGCCCTTTATCGACGTTGAGCCATAAGACACGGGCTGGAAGTAGATCTGGATGGGTGTGTTGTTGTAAGTTGTCGTTTTGCCGTCCCCAAGCGCCTGGACGACAAAGTTCCCCAGGCTTGCATTCGTCTGGCCCGTGCTGAAGTCGACAGAATTGCCGCTGCTCAGCGGAACGAAGCTGACCACGTTATCGGGTGTAAGCGGGGTGCCCCCCGATGAACTCGAAACACCGGTCGTGGTATCGACCTGGCCGGACGTGGTGTAAGAAAGTGGAGCGGCCGTGGCACCAGTCGCAGTCCAGGCGACGAGTCCCAGGGCGATGACCGCGGCCCGCAGCCCAGTCCACCCTTGAATCCTGTGCATCATTTCCTCCTGAAAAGGATGGGATTGTTGCATCACAATCCATTCACTTCGCGATGTCTTCGTCTGGACTCGAACTGTGACGTCCTCACCTGGACTGCTTCACTCCGGGCCGTCTCGCCGGCACGGACCAGGTCTTGTCGCGAGGTGGACGAACGACACGAGAGACAGGGATCACATCCCCGACCGGATTCCCTCACCGGTCCATTGACCAGACTCGTTATCGACGAATGACACGACCGAGGTTGAGGGAGGCAATGAGTTAAGGGGCTGTCTGACATCCCTGCCTGCCCATCGAAACTCGGCCATGAGTTCCGTCGTCACGAGCCAAGGGTGTGAATGAACGGCGGGACGATACACCGAACCGCCGAGTCTGTAAACGCGACTTTGCGAGTTTCTTGAGTTATTCTTTTTTTTCTCAATCACGCCACAGGCACCATCATCCATTATAACATGTTGATTGGGTCGACATCGACAGCCAGCTCGATTCCCTGAGGTGTTGGATATCGGCCGGGGACCTCGCGCATCAGGGCCTGGAGCGGGCGGGCATTCGGGCAGCGCGCTTGCAGGTGAAACCGGTACAGGTTGCGGATCTTGATGATGGGGGCGGGTGCCGGACCGAGGATGCGAACCGAGGCAGGGGCGGTCTGGCAGAGCCCGGCTGCCAGTTTCTTCATGAAATCGTACACGGCGGCTTCCTCCGGTCCCCGGGCGATCAACCGCACCATCCGGCCAAATGGCGGCACGCCGAACTTCGCGCGCTCGGGCAGCTCGCTGCGGACGAACCCTTCGTAGTCATGCAGCACCGCGTGGCGGATCGCCGGGTGATCCGGGCAATAGGTCTGCACCAGCACGCGACCCGGCCGATCGCCGCGACCCGTGCGGCCGGCCACCTGGGCCACCAGTTGGAAGGTACGCTCGGCGGCGCGAAAGTCCGGCAGGTGCAGCGCCGTGTCGGCGTTGACCACCCCCACGAGCGTCACGTTGGGGAAATCGAGTCCCTTGGCGATCATCTGGGTGCCCAGCAGAATGTGCACCCTGCCGGCCTTGAAGTCCGCCAGGACCTCCTCGTGACTGCCGGGCCTGCGCATCGAGTCGGAGTCCATCCTGCGGGCGACGTGGTTCGGAAACGCCCCCTGGACCTCGCGCTCCAAGCGCTCGGTACCGATGCCGCCGTAGTGCAGGCAAGGCGCGGCACAGGCCGGGCAGGCGGGTGGGCATGGCCGCTCAGCATCGCAGGTATGGCAAATCAGGATGTGCCGCCCCCGGTGGTACGTGACGGCGACGTCGCACGAATGGCACTTCACCACGTAACCGCACCGCGGGCAGACCACGAAGGTGTGATAACCCCGGCGGTTCAGAAGCAGGATGACCTGGCCTTCCTCGTCGAGCGCCCGGTGCATCGCCTCGCGCAGCGTCTGGCTCAGTCCGCCGAGCAACTGCTTCTCGTGCCGCAGGTCGATGACATCGACGGCCGGCATCGGCCGCCCTTCGACCCGGTTGGGCATCACCAGCCGGGTGTACCGCCCGCGCTCCGAGTTTTGCCAGCTTTCCAGCGAGGGGGTGGCCGAGCCCAGCAGCACCGGCACGCGCTCGAGCTGTGCCCGCTTGACCGCCACGTCGCGGGCGTGGTACCGGGGCGCCGTCTCCTGCTTGAACGTGCTTTCGTGCTCCTCGTCGATGACGATCAGGCCCAGTCGCCGCGCCGGCGCGAAGATCGCCGACCGGACGCCGACCACGACTTCGACCTCGCCCGCCGCGATGCTCTGCCAGTGCCGGTGCCGCTCGACATCGCTCAGATGGCTGTGCAGCACCGCGACCCGGGCAAACCGCCTGCGGAACCGGCGAATGGTCTGTGGCGTCAGGCTGATCTCCGGCACCAGCACGATCGCCTCGCGGCCACGCGCCACCACCTGCTCGATCGCCGAGAGATAGATCTCGGTCTTGCCGCTTCCCGTGACTCCGTGGATCAGAATCGGCGCGAAGCCCTCGGCCCGCAAGACCGGCGTCAGGGCGGCCATCGCCGACTCCTGCTCGCCCGTCAAGACGAGGCGCGGATGAGTTGTCGGAGCGTCTGCCCGGCCCGGCCGGTCGATCTCGGAACCGTCCGCATCGGTTCCCGGCTGGGCGCCGGATGGCCCTTCGCCCAGCTCCTGCGCCGCGCCCTCGCGCCCGAAGGCAAGCCGGCGCCGGACCGAGTGCACCAGGCCTTGCCGGCGCAGGG
>JBAUOX010000859.1:0-2125 GCA_049579985.1 Isosphaeraceae bacterium
GTTTTCCCCAGTACGGCTTCAAATGGACCGTCAGTGGCGACCTTCGACGACACAGAGTTCCGGGGACACTATACCTAACTGCTTCGAGTTCCGGGAAACCGGCCCCGACCCTGCGGTGCCGCATTTATGATTATGCTTTAGTAATTTGGTGGGTCACTCTGTGGCTGGTGGTTGAGGAATTGGGTTTACCCGGGTTAACAGGTTGGAGACCAATTACACACTGAGGTCGTCAAGGAACTCCGAGGCAGGCTCTACACTGGCGACAAGCAGATGATCTCGCGCTCGCGTGCAGGCGACGTAAAGAAGCTGGCGTTCGGTGTCATAGACATCCTGTAAGTCGGCGTCATCGCCTACTGTCTGGATTCGTTCCTGCGAGGGGATGATTTCATCGTCGCAGGCCATCACGACCACGGCGCGGAACTCTAACCCCTTGGCAAGGTGCATCGTGCAGAGGGCCAGGTGGCCAGAGAGCGTTTCCACGTGCTCGTCCAGAACCTTGAACGGGATTCCGGCCTCTTTCGCGGCGGCCACGGCGCGGTCAAGTTCTGCCGCCGAGCGAACGAACAGCCCGACCTCTTCGGGCAGAACGCCCCCTTTCACTCGCTCCGCGAGCCAGCCGCCAACGGCCTTCACCTCTTCCTGCTGGCTTCCCAGCTTCAGGATGGTGGGCGCCGGGCCGTTGAATACGGAAACCGTATCGTTGCGCTTCTCGCTGTTGCCGTCCACATCGCTCATTTCGGGGCCGAGCAGCCGATCCGCCTGCATGCGGATCTGGTGAGACGTGCGGTAGTTCACTCGTAGGGTGCGCGACCGGCCGCGGATGTCCACACCCAGAGCTTTCCAAGAGAAAGGCTGCTGGAAGATGCGCTGTCCGAGGTCGCCTGCGAAGAACAACCCATTAGGGCGGTCTGCGCCCAGTGCGGCCAGGAACCGCAGGTGAGAGATGGTGAGATCCTGCGCCTCGTCAACGACCGCGAAGTCGAACGGCGGATTCTTGCCCTTGGCGACCACGTCCGCGAGCGACGTGAACAGGCGGGCGCGCGTGATCAGACCCCTCGAAGCCAGCCCGGCGATGACACGCTCGAAGATTGACCACAGAACCGCGCGTTGCGCCTCGGGCAGGCGGGTCTTCCTTCCGAGACGTGCGACGTCCCGGTAGGCTTCCCAGCTTTCGAGCTGCCAGGCGTCGACCAGTTGCTCCCACTCCGACAGCAGAAACTGCCGCGAGAATTTGTGGCCGGTGACGGCAGTAGCGGCATCCTTGAGCAGTTCAGAAACGAGTTCACCGCGGGCGAGTTTTGCCGGCCCGAGGTGGGCCTTGTATAGCCGCAGGCCGATGGCGTCGAGCGAATAGACGTCAATACGCTCGGCCAGCCGCGGCTCGCTGCTCACCAGTCGTTTGAGCTTGGTGTGAAGCGCGTTAGCCAGTGTATCCGTGAACGTTGTCAGCAGGACCCTGGCATCCGGATTCGTGCGGGCCAGGTGGGCGGCCCGATGTAGCGCCACGATGGTCTTACCCGTACCCGCCGAGCCGGAAACCCGCGCCGGGCCGGCGTAGTCGCGTTCGACCCACTCCCTTTGCTCGGGGTGCAGGAACACCGTCCACTTGTCCCACGGGTAGTCGAGAGCGCGGGCAAGTTCTTCCGCTTTGTCCATGAGGCGGAACCGGCGCCTGGCGTCCGGATGGTCGAACGGGTCGCCTCCGACTTGCACAGGACGCGGGACGCGCGGTTTCCCGCCCGTGGCGAGCTCGAGCAGGGCCTCGGCTGCCTCGCCGGGTAGGTGATCGGTCACCGCAAGAAGCGTGTCCTCGGTGGCGGATCGAACATCGTCCAGCCACTCGATGGGCACGCCGTATCCCAGCAAAACGTCGTCTGCAATTCGGGAAAAAAGTGGCTTCTTGGCAGCCACCGGCTTCGGCATCTCCTTCTCTACGTAAACCGGAACGGTGATCTCTTGAACCGTCTCGCGGATCTCCACCAACTGCGCCGCGCCGGTCTTGGGGTGCGTTTGCAGCTTCCGTCGCTGCGCCCAGTCATAGGCCGGTATGTGATGGTTGACGTAACAGAGCAAGAAACTGCCCGACGCCTTGTGGACGATGAGGCGAATATCATCATTCACGTAG
>JBAUOX010000860.1:0-18388 GCA_049579985.1 Isosphaeraceae bacterium
TAGCCGATCAGGCGATAGGCTGCAACCTTCGCGGGGTTGAAATCGACCTGAACCTTCACATCCTTGGCAATCGTCATCAGCGTCGAGCCCATCTGGCGGACCAGCACGCGGTAGGCCTCCTCGGCACTGTCGATGTAGGCGTAGTTGCCGTTGCCCTTGTCGGCCAGCGTTTCGAGCGTACCGTCCTTGAGGTTGCCCATGCCGAAGCCCAGGACGGTAAGAAAGACCTTGCTTTTGGCCTTGGCCTCGATCAGCTTGGTCAGCTCGTCGCGCTGAGTGATCCCGACGTTGAAATCGCCGTCGGTTGCCAGGATGACGCGGTTGATGCCGTCGGTCTTGAAGTTCTTGGCCGCGATCTCGTACGAGAGCTGGATGCCCGCCCCCGCATTGGTCGAGCCCTCGGCGTGCAATTGCTCGATCCGGGAGAAGATCCCGGCCTTGTGATCGCCATCGCAGCGAGTCGACGGGAGGTACAAGCCCGAGGCGCCGGCGTAGACGACGATCGCCACCTGGTCCTTGCCGTCAAGTTGCTCAACCAGCCTTTGCAGAGCCCACTTCACCAGCGGCAGCTTGTTGTAGTCGGCCATCGAGCCGGAGACATCGATCAGGAAGACAAGGTTGCTGGGCGGGCGCTCGTTCTGATGAATGGGCTTGCCGGCGATCCCGATCCGGGCCAGGCGGTGCTCGGCGCTCCAGGGGCAGCGGGCGACTTCGAGGTGGACGGCAAACGGGTCGCGACTGCTCGGCGTGGGAGGCGCATCTTGGTACGAGAAATAGTTGAGCAATTCCTCGATGCGGACCGCGTCCGGGGGAGGAAGCTGGTTCAGTTGCAGCAGGTATCGCCGGACGTTGGCATAACTGGCCGTATCGACGTCGATCGAGAAGGTCGAGAGCGGCTCCTCGATGGCCCGCACGAAGGGATTCTCCTGAATCCTGTCGAACGCCTCGATGTTGCCCCCAAGCTCTTCGGGCACGAACGCATTAACCTCGCCGCCGGCAACAGGTGCCGGAACGGCCTGCTGCACCGGCTGAGCCTGGCCGTTCTGGCCGTCTGCTGCTGGGGCGGCCGAAGCGGCCGGAGCGGCCTGCTGAGCCGGCTCGTTCTGAACGTTCTTGCTGAGTGCCGGTATGGGGGCCGGAGCAGGCGCAGCCGCAGCCTGCAGGACGGGGGGAGACGCGAGAGCACCGGCAGGCGGCATTCCGGGCGTCGTCGTGTTCTGTGCAACCTGGAATTGTTGCCCATTTCCATTGGGCGCCGAACGGGTGTCGCCACGTTGCATCTGGTTCGAGGAGTTTTGCGGAGCATAAGGGCCCGAGGCGGGCGCATAGGAATTCCGGATCATCGCAGGCGCCGGCGAGTTCCGGGCCGCATTGGCAACCATCTGGTTTTGTGCTTTGGCGTCGAGATCTACTTTCTTACCGAGGGAATTCTGTTGCTCCACGGAACCACCGCGGAAATAGGCCTGTGCATTGGGCTTCTTGGCGGCCATCGTTCTGCTGGCACTCGTCGGGGACTGCCCCCGGACAGCGAGGCCGCCCATCATGTCGCGGCTCTCCGACATCATGCCTGCGGCAAAGCCGCTCCTTGGGCTCCCGAGCGAAAGTTGAGCCCCGCGAGTCGCCGCCGGGGAATGGCTGACCGATCCGGCCGTCTGCCCACCCGAGCCAGCCATCTGCGCGGCCTCCTGAGCAAGAGCCGCCTGCCGCCGCTGTCCATTGGCGGCCTCGGCAACGACTTTCTGCATCAGACCGACATCGGCGGGCGCGGATTGCCCGCCAGGCTCTGCGAGCTCGAGCCGAGGCTCATTTTCCCTGGTCTGATAAGCACTCCAGGAGAACAATCCCACCGTTCCACCCATCAGCAGCGTGGCCGCCATCGACATGAGTCTGTAAGGCCTGCGCCACCAGGGGCGGCTGTTCGCGGCAGGGACCGCGGACTTGAGTGCCTGGTCGATCAGCCGGTGGTCAGCCATCGCCAGGGTCGATACGGTCTCCGGCTCTTTTTGCAGCTCTGCGGCAAGCCACTGTGCGGTCTGGCGAATCTCGGCGACGTAATTGCGGGCGTCCTCGCGGTCGGCAAGGAGCTGCTCGATCTCGGATCGCTCGGCGGGATCACTCTCGCCCAGGGCGTATGCGGTCAGCCGGGGGTCGTTGGCGTCGAAGATCATCTCTGGTTCTCCTTTGGCGGGTTCAGGCACGGGCCTCGACCGGCTGGCCGTCGAAAAGTTGTCCGCGAAGCGTCTTGATTCCGGCGTGGATCAGGTAGCCGACGTTCGAGACGCTGTGGCCGCTGATCCGGCTGATTTCCTGGTATGAGAACCCGTTCTGAAACTTGAGTCGGAGAACTTCGCGTTGATTGGGAGGGAGAGATTCGAGCAGAGACAGCACCTGTGCTCCCAGGTCGTGGCGTTCGGCGGCCTCGAGCGGGCCCGGGGCGGTACTCAAGCATCGGTTCACCTGTTCGTCGCTCAAGCGAGTCATGCGATGCTCCTTACGCAAGACATCCAGAGCCCGGTTGCGGCAGACCGTGAAGAGCCACTCGGCCAGATGATCCCCGATCGAAGCGCGGTCCTGGCCGCAGAGGCGCATGAACGTGTCCTGCACCACGTCGCGAGCCGTCTCTGCATCGCCCACCAGGCGCGTGGCATAGATCGCCAGCGGTCGCTCGAAATGGGCAACCGCTTCGCGAACCCACGAACCGTGCTCGGTATCCGGACTGATTGTGATTGCCATCACCACCCTCGCCAGGCGATGCGATCCCATTTGACCTTACTACGGGCGGACCGGCGTTTTCTTAGAAAATAGGTTTGAATTGGGAGGAGTCATCAGGAATGTCGCCAGAGATTGAGGTCAGGCTCGACACCATCGAAAACCTGCTGCGAGAGCTAGTATCCCATCGCGTGATCAAGGACTATTATTCGACCGCCGAGGTCGCTGAACGGGTTGGTCGGAGCGAGTACCAGGTGAGGGAGTAGTGCCGTACACGGCGGATCCAGGCCGTGAAGCGCAACACCGGCCGGGGGCGATCCAAGGAGTGGATGGTGCCCCATGATGAGCTCGTGCGCTACGAGAACCACGGCCTCAGAGCAGTTGCTCAATCGCCTGCTTGACTCCCTTGGGGAAAAGGTGCTGGTACCGCTTCCGCATTGCCTCTGTCTGGTGGCCGGTGCCGACCGATCAACCCGACCGACACCCCGCCGACTGGCGAGGCCCGGTAAACGCTCCAGGACAGGCCGATGGCTTGGGGCGTGTAACCCATCGGCTCCCCAGCCACCCGCCTTGCGGTGGGCAGCAGGGAAGACGGAGACATCGCTGCTACGCAGCGAGCCTAAAGGCGATGATCCTAGCCAAACTTGAGCATCACAGTCCTCGCGGCTTCCAAGTCCTTTTCGGCATAGATGGCGCTCGTGTCAGCATCTGAGTGGCCGAGCACACACCGCACCGCGTCCAGGTCGCCGGTCTGTCGCCGGAGCTTGGTGGACGCAAGGTGCCTAAGTTGATTGGGACTCCAGCGAGGGACTCCAGCCTTGTCGCATGCCCGGTGGATGGCCCGCCGGTACGTGTTGACGGAGTAACGATCGGCCGGGGCTCGCTCGGGATCAAGCTTTCGCTTCGATTCGAGATGCTTGAGGTGTGAATCCCATAGCGGAGTCTTGCGTTCCGCTCGCCTCTCCTCGTTGTGAGACATCATTGCCTCTTGGGGTTGAAACAGAGGCTCGGTCAGTGCCGATCGCAGCCAAGGCTTCAGGACCTCTTGAGCCTTTGGGCCGATCATGATCATTCGACCCTTCTCGTGGTGCTCAGTCTTGTGATGTTGGGGAGCGTATTCCCAGCACGGGCCGGACGTGTTCAGGTCTCTGGTAGTCATCTGAACAACCTCGTTTGGCCTCATGCCCGTAAGCCGTTCCAGTTCAATCATTGCCCGAACCTGCCCAGAGAGGTAGGGCAGGATCGCGTCAACCTGAGCAATCGGGAACGGGCCGGACAGGATCGCTCTCGTGGGCGGCTGATCGTCCCTTTGGCAGTCCCTTGACTGCCTTCAGTGCCTCAAGGTTCACGGCTGGTATCAACTCGCTCTCGACCGCCCACCGAAAAGCTTGAACGATCAGCCGTGTCCGCCGGTTGACTTCGGTTCGTGCGAGTCCCTGCTTGATGAATTGCTCCCGGCATTCCTTGAGGGCCAGTGGCCCGAAGGTGGACGCAGGCACGCGACCATAGAGTTCGCTGAGGACTTTGATCGCGAGCCGGATCATGAGGACTTGATTCGTGGGCTTGTTGTCCTTGACGTAGTACGAGGTTGCCCACTCGATAAACCGATCCGACACCTCGTTGACGGTGAGCTGCGTGTCCGGCTCTTGCTTCTTGGTGTGATTGCCCGACGAGGTGATAAATGTCTTGGGGTCCGCACCTGGCGGCAAGGCGAGCGTGCCAGACTCAAGCCGGTAGAGAGTATCCTTGATAGGGCCAATCCGAACCTCGGCTTCACGCTCGTTCTTGGTTCTGAGGCTCTGGGTGTAACTTACACCTCCGAAACCGAAGGCAGCATGCCAGTTATCCTTCACTTGCCTGAGAAAGCATCGCGTGGTCGGTCGTCTCCAATCCCCGAAAAATACCCCGTAGGGAATTCGGATCATCGACCGACATTATACCTACGCTAACCCGACGAAAGTGTAAGAAAAGTGCAACGGTGTAAGATGTGGCCCGTTGGAACTCGCTTGCCTTCGATCGCAAACCCTTGCGGTTACAAGGTTTTGAAGTAATCGGGGCGACCGGATTTGAACCGGTGACCTCTAGCACCCCAAACAATGTGTCGCCTGTCGTAAGTACTGACCTGTCTGAACTTACGGCGACCCCTTCCGCTCGTTGCACGTCTCGTTGCACTGAAACCGGGAATGAGCCCAACGCCGACCCCCTCGCCGGCTTCGTGGCGAGCTTGACGCCGGCCGACCGGGCTCGGCTTGTCACCCTGCTCACAGGACAAGCGGAAGGGGGCACTGTGCAACCCGAGCAGTCGAGCCGGGCAGCAGAGCGGGAAAATCAGGTGTAGTAGACTTTGCGGGGCTCTGAGCATGCGATGGGATACATACGACGAAACGGGCGAGCTTACTACATCCGGTCGATCCGGCGCGGGGCGAGAGTCACTTCCGAGTATGTCGGCACGGGCGAGCTGGCGTACGCCATCGCGCTGCTCGATCGGGACTTCAGAGCGATCAACCGGCTCAAGCGGATGGAGATCGAAGCCGACCGAGCCGAGCGGATCGAAGCCGACCGGGCCGAGCGGGCGAGGATTCGAGCCCTCCGGGAGCGATTGCAAGGCGCCGATCGAATCGTCGCCAGGCACTTCAGGCGGGTTGACGGGGCGGTCGAGTCGGCACTCGATGCCCTTGGCTACCACCGGCACCATAGGGGCGAATGGCGGAAGAGAAGGGACGCGGAAACCGTGAAGAGGGAACTCGCCAGGCTCGACATTCGGGAATTGGTTCGCCTTGCTCGGGAAGGCGATCGAATCGCTCTTGGCGAGGTTTCGTATCGCATGCCGGGTTGTCTCTACGAGATTGCCGTGGACGGGGAAGGCGACCTGGATGCCGTTGTCGAGACCGCTCTCATCGAGCAGCTTGGGCCGGGGCACGGCGCCCTTCATAAGGACGGGGTGGCGGCTCAGATGGCGCTGATGCGGGGTGAACTGGCGCCGGCCGGGTGCTCGCCCATCGAGCGGCTGCTCGCCGAGCGAGCCGTTCTCTGCTGGCTCCATGTCGCCCTGTTGGAGTACGAAGCCGTTGATGCCTACGCCGGGGCTCGACCCGATATGCGGGACATCCCAGCGGCCCGAGAAATCGACCGAAGAGCCGAAGTCGTCGATCGGCGGCTTGCCCGTGCGCAATCCCGCTACGTTCAGGCGCTCACGGCCTTGGCGAAGGTGCGGCGCCTGGCACTCCCGGCGATCGTCGCACAATTCAACCTCGCACGGAATCAGCAAGTCAACGTCGCCAACCTGGCAGAAGGAGTAACCGAGCCATGACCACTCGACCGAAGACGCTCCGTTACCGGGAAGCCCTCGATGCGGCCGAGCAGAAAATTGTCGATGCCCTGCCCGAGATCATAGACGGGCTCATCACCCGAGCCAAGGAAGGGGACGCGAAGGCAGCGGTTTACCTTTGCGACCGGATCTTGGGCAAGACCGGCGGGACGAAGACGGCGCCTGCCGACGACCGCCAGGCGCCCTACACGGAAGCCGACTTCGAGGAAGACGAGCAAGAGCGCGAAGACCATCGAGACCTCTTCGCGTTTCTGAAGCGGAAGGAACAGCCGGCCGGCTGAAAGCGGGGCACGCAACGGGGTGTAGTGCAATGGCGATCGTTTATCGCAACGGCCGACCCTACCTCTACCGATCGATCCGGCGAGGCGGTCGAGTCACATCGCAATACCTGGGAAGAGGCGAGGATGCCCTGCTTATCGACGCGCTGGAAACCATCGAGCGAGATGAGAAGGATTACCAGCGGCATCAGGAACGGAGCGAACGGAAGGAACTCGACGACCTGGAGCGAGCTATCGAAACGATGGCCGAGCAAGCCCGAGACCTCGCCCGCGAAGCCCTGAGCGCGGCCGGGTATCATCAGCATCATCGGGGCGAGTGGAGGAAGCAACGTGGGAACCGACGTGGTGAGAGCCAAGCCAGGCGAACGTACGATGGACTGGTGGGCGAAGAGCAAGCTCATCGACTTTGCAGCAGGCAAGGAAGGCAAGAAGCACACGAAGGAGCTGCTTCAGAAGGAGATGGAGGAGCAGATCCAGGAATACGCCGGGCCTGCGCCGAGCCCGATTGAGCGGACCCTTGCCGAGACCGCGACCCTTTCATGGTTCGCGCTACGCCTTTTCGAAGCGACCTACGTCTCTTCGTCGCAATCAGAAGACGGGCTCACCATCAAACAAGCCGAGTTCCATCTTCGCCGAATCGACCGGGCTCATCGCCGGCTCTTGAGTAGCCTGAAGACCCTGGCGACAATTCGCCGGCTCGCCCTTCCGGCTCTACAGATCAATGTCGCTTCTCAGCAAGTCAATCAACTCAACGCAGGGGGCTCGTCATGACAGCGGCCGACAGTCGATCAATGGTGCTGGTCCTCCGTGCCTGGCTCGATGGGGAAGACGGCGATCGGAACGCTAATCGGCTCGCCGAGTACGTCATTGAGAAGGCGATCAGTGGTCACTTCGGATTTTTCAAGCTCTTGCTCGATATGGTCGATGGCCCAATCGATCGGGAGAGCGATGAGGGCCGGATTTTCCCTGATGATCGCACCCTGATCATGATCGACGATCAGCGAGACTCTGAAATCGCCGAGGCTGCCTGACCTTGCCCTCTCGATTGCCGTATCGGGGTTGTCGTCTTACGCTGCGACGGTGCGAATAGACGTTGTCAGTGGCATAAGATCCATTAGCAGCTTAGTTTGTGCACTTAATAAAAGTCAACTTGACTTACAGCAAGTCGCGGCGTATGGTTATGTGAAGGAGAAGCGACGGTCGAATGAGGCCATCAATAGATGCACGACCCCCGGGAACATGCTCTTGTTTGCAAGGCCCTGCGGGATGGCCTTGGGGCGTGCGTCGAATGGGATGCTCAATGCGCTAACACGGTTCGCGGCTATCCGGACCTTAGAGGGTTGACTCCCGAATTCCTTAGACGGGAAGTTATCAACTACGTTAGGACCCAGGCGAATTCGGTGGTCAGGCAGATCTTGGAAACCCGTGAGGACTATCGTGATGACTTCCGATTCTATTACAAGGTCATCCTCCCCGTCGACGGTTTCCGGCATGGGGTTTTCGTCGAGATGAGACTCACAGGGGACGATGATCCGGAATACCCCGAAGTGACTCTATTCAATGCCCATGAGCAAAGAAAATAGCTGGGAACTCATTGCCATGACTCCTGCCTTCAGAAAGTGCATGTCCTGCCGTGAGCGGTCCGTTTCTCCGACGACCCTTCCGGCTTACTCGGCCGAACTGGAGCACGATGGCCGCAAGTACTCAGTTACCGTCAACGACTTTCGAGTCTTGCAGTGTCAGCGGTGCGGGGCCATCGTTTTGGACGATTCCGCAAACGAAACGCTCAGTCATGCGCTTCGTCGTGAGGCGGGGCTCCTCGGACCAGAGGAAATCCACGCCAACCGCGAAAAGCTCCGCCTGACACAGAAGCAACTCGCTGGTTACCTCCGAATCTCTGAGTCTACGCTCTCACGCTGGGAGACAGGTGCACAGATTCAACAGCGAGCTATGGATGCCCTTCTACGGGTTTTCTTTAACTCCTCTGAAGCGCGGTCGATTCTGGCTGGCTCTTCAGGGGCTGTGCCAAATCCCCCACAGACGTGCATAGCGTCAATGCCTTTAGAAGGCGTGAGGCCATCGTTTGCGTTCGAGGCATCGGTTATCAGGCGGGCACCGCGCCTTGGCGTCAGCAGTGATGATAAGTCGATCGACCGCGCCAAGTCCCTTTCCCTTGCGGGCTAGTTGCGTGATGACGAATTCAAATGAACCTCAGACTGGGGCTACGCAGAACCGAATCGAGCTGGCCGTAGCAGTTGCGCAGCGTATTGAAATAAGAAACGTCGTTCTGACGCGATGCGAGGCGAATCGCGATTCCAAGTTAGATCTGAAGCGGGGCGGGACCCTCCTCCAGTATGGAATAACTGAAGTCGGTTTTGCCAAGGACGATGAATCGAAACTTCTATGCGTTCTTCCGACTTTCATTCTCAAAGTAACTCAAGAGAGAGAGCGCGACACGGCGAGCGTTCTAAGTGTTACCGCTACCTTCGCTCTTTTCTATACAATCGATTCGTTCGATGGCCTTACGGATTTGGATCTCGAGGCATTTTCAAGAACGAACGGCGTCTTTAACGCTTGGCCCTATTGGCGCGAGTTTGCCCAGAGCACGACGGCCCGCATGGGCCTGGAAAGCCCAATTACTTTGCCGGTCTTCCGAATTGGTGAAGAACCCTTCGACGATCAAGCCCAAACAAATCGATAGCGAGAGAGCCGAGTGACTGAATGACCGGTGGGCACTAATCCGAGCGAGTGTCACGCATCCGGCCAAGGATCAGGCTCAGAATCACGGACCCGTCAGGGAGCCTGATGGCCGAGCCCCATTTCCTTGCTGTGTGACCCGATGGAAGGGGCTGGTCGGCGATCTCGTCAACGTGGAACCGGCCGGGGCTGGCTTCCCTGACGATCTGCTCTGCCCCTTCGATGCTCTCGGCATCGCCGAGCATGTCGCCCTTATGTCTGGACACTCGATAGAACCTAAGCATGCCTGCCCCCCATCGAGTAACGCCTTCTCGACCCCCCATCTTCGCCGATGGCTCTCCGTGAGTCGATATTCATCATCCGGGAGAGGCGCGGTAAACTTGTACATCGGGACGGCTCGACGGTCGGCCAACCGTGAGCCAAGCGGGCCGGGACAGTGATGGCGGATCTACCCCCCGTCGCACTGCCCGGCTCGGCCCGATGTTTGGGGTAGAACACTTCCATGTCAGTTTCAGTCCCGTCTCGGGAAGACCTGGACAATTTTGTCCTGCTGCTTCGCCGCTACTCAGCCGCCAGCAGGACAGCATTTGAGCACGATCGTATTCGGGGGGAGGGATGGACATACAACCCCTACATAGCGTTGAGCGAGATCCAGGGGGAAGTTATCAAGGCTTCCAATCGCCTTGATTTCCTTTGCCCCTTCGGCTGGCCGAAAGACTTTGCCGAGAAACTCTGGAAGATCCGCGATCCGCGCTTTGGATTGCATTACCACGTTTCGCGATTCATCGACAGGATCTCGGGCGAATTCGATCTTCATAGGGCTGAAGCGAAACTCGACGAACTAGACAAGCTAATCGATGAGATTGGGAAGCTAGTTGAGGAGGAACTGAGGGCTTGGCCGGTGGGGGCATCCGAGCCTCAATCCCCGACGACTCACGAATCGGCGGAGGTTAAGAATCCATATTTCGATTTCGAGACCATTGGCCAACTGCTCCGAAATCTGGAATCGAGCGAGCGAGCCTATCAGGCGAACATGCAGCAAGCCGACCGCACAGAGGCGAAGTCCGGCTCCGTCGTGGCCTGGCATACGCGACTCCAGGCTCAGATCCTGCGTTTCCAGCCCGACCCGAAGAGGATGCCCGGCATCGACGCGATCGTAGCTCTGGTGAATGAAGAGTGGGGAACGCCCCTCACCTCTGAGGCCGTCAGAAAACTGAGGGGGCGACTCTGTCGAATTCTTAAGAAACCGCTTGAGGCAATTAACAGCTTGACAATGGCGGAGGCGGCTGAGCACCTAACGCGGGAGTCAGTCGGAAGTGAGGAACCGAATGCGACACAGCCTGTTAATCCATCGACAGACATGGTAACCGAGCCCTTAACTGACCAGAAGACGCCGAAGCGGGGGAACCCGGACCGGGAGACGATCGCTCTTTACCGCAAGATCGTTGGAACCGGGAATAAGATGACTCACGGCAACAGAGGGAAGCGGGTTGAGCTGGCCAAGACTTTCAAATCGGAGATCGCACAGCTTGCTCCGAATGTCGAGCCCAGAGTCTTCGTCCACAACGCCTACGGCTACTGCTACAAGCACCCGTCGAGATCTCACCGGACTTGAGGCGCAACGAACGCGCAACGACATGAGACCTTTGTTTGCCGTTGCGCGTCAATCCGTTTTTCTTCCTGGCATCGCCAGCGAATTTCCGGCATTCCCTGCCCAGACTCCGAGCCAGATGACGCGCAACGGATGAGCATGCCGTTGCGCCTGGATAATGGGGCTTCCGGCGAGGTGAGTCACGCAGTTGACTACGCCGGTGGTGCCTTCTGGAGTCTAGAGCATGCCAGTTGTCCAAACGCTTGAGCCGGCTCGCCGCTTGGGCGATTCCAAGGCGGTCGGCCGAGTATTCCAGTGCTCATGGCGAACCGTGATTCGGCTCGCCGACTCGGGTAAGATCCCGCCAGGCTACAAGCTCGGCGCTCTCAGGCGCTGGGATATGGCCGAGATCGAAGCCTTCATCGCCAGCGGGTGCAAACCGCCGAAGGTGACATCGAAGGGGGGCCGAGCATGAGCCCCCCGAACAAAGACCGTAAGGCGGGACAAGGGGAAGGGGAGCACCGCAAGGATGCGGCTCATTCCCTTCTTGAGGCCCGTCGCGAAGTCCACATCAGGCGAGCACGTCGAGCCTTGCTTCTGCTACTGCTCGACGCCGGGACCGCAACGGCCGACGACGTGGCCGACAGCAGCGGGCCGGCGCCCGATGGAATCGACGGTCGATTCCTTGGCACGGTGCCGGGACCGCTCGCCCGAGCCAAGATTATCCGCCGTACAGGCTTCGTCCCCTCGTCGCGGCCGAGTCGGCACGCATCAACCTTGTCAGTCTGGCAACTCGACGATCGAGCCGGGGCAATCGCCTGACTCGCCCGCAATCCTGAGCTTCCCGAGCCCGATCCAGGCGACGACGACGGGGCGCCGAGCCCGGCGACTCTCAAGCCGCCGAGCCCGGAACCCCTCGCCGTTACGTTGCATCAACCCTGTCTCTTCTGACGCGAAGCCCATCGGCTGGCACTGATGGGCTCGCCCTTCCATCCAGGACTCAAGACATGGCTGAAAGAAAGAAGTTATCCGACATTCTACTGAACAGCGAGCGGGACCGCATCGCCGGAATATGGGCGAGTGCCAAGCCCGCCGCCGACCTGAAGCCGATCCCGCCCGGCGAGTATCGATGCCGCGTCATGGAAGGCGCCCTCTTCAACTCCAAGGGGGGCACGCCAGGCTACAAGCTCACGCTCGAAGTGCGGGAAGGCGAGCACGCCGGCCGACGCCTTTGGCATGACATCTGGCTCAGCGAAGCCGCAATTTCGCTCGCCAAGCGCGACCTTGGCAAGCTCGGCGTGATGAGCTTGGAGCAACTTGAACGCCCCCTCCCCGAAGGCATCATCGTCGTCGCCAAGGTGGCACTCCGGCGAGGGGACAGCGGCGAGGAATTCAACCGCATCACTCGTTTCGAGGTTGTTGCGGTCGAGCCCCCCGCGCCCGAGCCCTACGCCCCGAAGACGACCGGCGAGCCCGAGCCCGAGAAAGCCGAAGACGACCTGGATGAAGGCGGCTTCGACTGGAGAACCGGCGAACAGCAAGACCTGTCGGCATCGAGCCGGGCGCAGGGAGGCAACGGCCAACCATGAAAATGCCCCCTTTCGGCTTCCGAGTCGTCGGACATCGAGCCGAGAAACGCCGGCCGATAGACTGGCATGCCGCATTCGCCGGCTATGCCAGTTGCGACCGGAAGGCGGAACTCGACCGGGAAGCCTTCCTGAGTCATTTCACCTTCGAGCAGGACTTCGTTGACTACCTGGAGCGGCAAGGCTCGGAGAAGGGCTATAGCGGCCCGTGCGGGGCTTCCTGGCTCTTCTGGGAATCGATAGGCCCGACGACCTGGCACTCGCCCTACGCGATGCCAGGCGGCTTGCCGGGGCGATCCTGGAGCGTTATCGCGAACTCGATGATGGCGACCTGCTCATCTTCCTGAGTGGCGGGAAGGGGGTGCATGTCGGCATCCCTACGGCATGGCATCCCGAGCCCTCGCCCGGCTTCAATCAGTGCGCCAAGCTCTTCTGCCTGGCGATGGCCGAAGCCGCCAACGTCGCGGTCGATGGATCGATCTACTCGAAGACTCGACTCTTCCGCGCCCCGAACTCCAGGCACCCGAAAACCGGACTCTTCAAGCGCCGGCTCACGCTTGATGAGCTGGGCTTCCTCAAGCCCGAAGCTGTTATCGAGCTGGCTCGGCATCCCGAGCCGTTCAAGATACCGAGCGGGCCGGTGCTCTGCCTTAGCGCGGCCGACGATTGGAGCAAGGCTCGCCGCGTCGTCGACCGACAGGGGGAACGGCGGTCGGCAGCCCGCGACGGCGATCTAAGGTTGTCTGCCTTCCTTCGCCGGTTCATTCGGGACGGCGAACTTGAGCCCCACCGCCGAGCCGTCTCGACCTTCCGAGCAGCGGCCGAACTCGCCGAGATTCATGAGGTGGTCGGCTTCGATGGCCTGGCTCATGCCCTACTCGCTGAAGCCGCGCTCGACTCTGGACTCACGCCAAGCGAGACGAAGAGACAGGTTGCTTGCGGCCTGGCTCACGGTCGACGACAACGGGAAGGGGGCGAGCATGTCTGAAGCACGCTTCCAACCCGTCGCCGACCTGCTCGACCCTTGGCGCGAAGACGTTCTCAGCGGCAAGCCGCCGACCCTCTACCCGATCGGAACGGGCGAGCTTGCCCGCGTTGAGATCGGGCCGGGGTTCGTCACCCTGATCGGCGGGGCGCCGGGGCAGGGGAAGACCGGGCTCACAATGCAAATGCTGATCGATGCCCTGATGCTCACCCCGAGCTTGAAGGCGCTGGCGTGTAATGTCGAGATGAGCCCGAGCACGCTCCTCGACCGCCAGCTTGCCTGGCTCGCCAGCATCGACCTGACGCTCATCCGTTACCGTAGACTCACGGCCGAGCACTCGAAGGCGATTCAACGGGGCACGGAAGCCCTGGAATCGCTCGCCGACCGGCTCGCCTTCGTGCGCCCGCCTTACGACCTGGCGAACGTGGCTCGGTCGGCCGACGCCTTCGGGGCCGACTTGCTTCTGCTCGACTACATCCAGCGAATCGGGGCTCATGGCGAGCATGCCGACCGGCGCGGGGCAGTCGATGCCACAATGGGCAGTCTTCGCCAGTTCGCCGACGCCGGAGTTGCCATCGTCGTCGTTGCGGCCCTGGCTCGCTCCAAGGATGCCAAGGGGCGGTCAAGCTATACCGATGGGCTCAGCCTGGCGAGCTTCCGCGAAACCAGCGAGCTTGAGTACGGGGCCGACGACGCCTTCATCCTGGCGCCCGGCGAAGACGATCGGGGCGACGGGGCGCCCTCTTCCCGCGTCATCCTGAAGCATCTGAAGAGCCGTCATGGCGAGTCTCGGGATATTCCCCTGACCTTCGACCGGAAGCACCAGCGGTTCACTCCGGCCGAGCCCCCCGTGACCGGGAAGCCTGGACGGAAGCGCGACAACGGCAAGCTTCATTCGGCCCTTCAAGCCCTCTGGAATCAGAGCCGAGTGGCCAGCGACAGCGAAGGGGAAGAGCCGTGAGCGAGGGGAGCAATCCGCCCGCCAGGCGAAAAACCACGAAGCGAGCTTCCCGGCTTCGGTTTGAGCTTTTCAACGCCTTCGTCGATTCCGGGATGGCCGACTTGAGCCGGGGCGAGCTGGCGGTCTGGCTCACGTTGTACCGCGATACGAAGCGCGACGGAACCGCTCGCACTTCGCTCTTCGCTCAGCGACATCGCTCGCCGGGGCGGCATGGATCGCCAGACGGCATCCCGAGCGGTCGGCCGACTGGCACGCCGGAAGATGCTCCAGGTGCTTCGGCGAGGGGGCCTGAATCAAGGCCCTTCGGAGTATCGCATCTTCCCGCTTCCGATGAAATGAGCCGGGCTCACTGTCTGCGCGGATGACTGTAGCTCGTGAGGTCGATTTGGAGTATATTTTGACATGGGTTCGACGAGTGTAAGGCCTCCTCCGCAGAATCTGTGGCTGAGGGAAACGCCAATCGGCCTCCTCCCCCCTGGCTTTTCAGCGAGATTCGACACATTTGGAGGCCGCCGTTTGTCGCACCTGAAATCGAGGCCGGGAAAAGAACCCTTCGTGGGTGTGAACTCCGACCTCCCCTCCTGTCGAGCCGGAGCCGAGCCTGCGCCCCGTTTTTCCACCCACAAATTCTGCGGAAGAGCCAAAGTAAGAGGGACCAGGCAGGAAGCAGAGAGAGTACGCAGCTCGACGGCGATCCCAGACGTTAATGGCGCGCCAAATGCATTGGCGTGGGGCATTACATCTAAAATGGCATGAATCCAAATCAAGGAACATCTCCGTGGATATTTCCATCGCTGTTGTCATCCCGTACTACAACGGATCTCGCTTCATCCATGAAACGGTTGCAAGCGTTCTTGCACAGACAATGCCCGCCCGAGAGGTTGTAATTGTAGACGACGGGTCTCGCCCGGAGGAGTCCGATGCCATACAAAAATATAAGGGCACCATTTTGATCATACGACAGAACAACCAAGGTATATCAGCAGCTCGGAATATTGGAGTTGCTCAGACCTCTTCCGAGTGGGTAGCTTTTCTTGACCAAGACGACACATGGACAGACAATCGACTTAGTGTGCTGGCGGACTATCTCTCGCATCATCCTGAGTGCGCTGCCGTTCACAATGCGATTCAGATTCACGGGAGCGAGGAAATCTACCGAAAAAAGCCACTTACTGTCTCGGACTTTCTTCTGAACGCTGATTCGCCTAGCCAAGTAATGCCCTCAGGTGCCATGGTGCGGCGAGACATATTTCATGAAGCAGGGATGTGGGATGAGAGCGTTCGGATAATGGAGGACTTCGACTTTTTCTTGAGAGTTGCGATCCAATCCACGATTCACTATGTTGACGAGCCACTCACGCTTCGCCGCCTTCATGAAGAGAATGCAAGCCGCACCATCAACATCGGAATGGTTTGCTTGAATAAGAACATAGTACTGTCACACCATCGCAATTTATATTTGAGTGAGCGTGTTTTTAAGAAGCAAATCCTTTCTCTTAATTGCGAGTTCTTGACTCGGGCGTTCTACGGAAAGGATTGGAAATCGGCCTTGCTGACATTTCGTCTGGCTAAAGAGCACGGAGTGTCCCCACTAGCACTGGGCATCCTTGGTTTGTCCCGCTTGGTAAAGACTAAACTGGGGCGCTGAGAGTACAGGGGCGATACCGGAAAAAGTGGAGGAGAACGTGAGACGCTCGGACCCAAGGCGGCTTGAACTGCCCAACGTCATCGCGGGCGTTCCGCAAGCGGGGACAACATAGGAAGATGATCCAGAAGCCCCGGCGAGGTGGCCTGAATCAAGGCCCTCCCGAGTACCGCATCTTCCCGTTCCCGATGGAACGGTGAACATCCGACTGTCGGCGCCGGCGCTTACAGTGCTGTAGGCGTTTTGCTACCGATGCTGTAGGCGCCGGTGCCTACCATCCCAGAAGCACCCCTCTGGGGTGCTACCAGAAGAGGCAGCATGCCCCCTGGCGGGGGTGCTGCCCTGAAGACCCGAATCATTGACCCGGCCCGACCTCTGTGTGATAATGCACACACGCAGACGATCCCGACGGGGGGACTCATGGCCGACACGATCATCGAGAACCCGATCCTCAACTCGCCTTTCCGGGAACCCGACCGGCATTGGCGGTTCACCGACGAGGGAATCACCAACGAGGTTGTCGAGACCCGCCGGGCCAGTGCCTACTTCGTGCCGATCCCGCCGCCCAAGAAGAAGGGCAAGCAACTCCATTTTGACACGGAGTGGACCCAAGACCGCATCGAGCCCAACGACAAGGTCAACCGCATCCGGGAAAAGGTCAAGCACTGGCGGGAAGGGGAATATCAGGGGGTCACTCAGGTCACTCGCAAGCTCTTACACCATTGGAGCGACCCCGACCGGGAGAACAAGCTCTTCTTCTGCCAGATCGAAGCCCTGGAGACGCTCATCTATCTGACCGAAGCCGCCAGGAAGGTCGGCGACAACTGGATTGACAACTGGCTCAGAGAGGCCAACGACGGATCGAATCCGGGGCTCACTCGCATCGCGTCGAAGATGGCGACCGGGAACGGGCAAGACGGTCGTCATGGCCATGCTCATCGCCTGGCACGCTTTGAACAAGATCGCCGACCCGAAGGATCGCCGGTTCTCCGATACGTTCCTCGTCGTCACCCCGGGCATCACCATCCGCGACCGGCTGAGGGTGCTCTGGCCCCACGACGCCGAGAACTACTACCGGCTCCGCGACCTTGTCCCGCCCGACCTGATCGGGCAACTCGGCCGGGCCAAGATCCTCATCACGAACTTCCACGCCTTCCAGATTCGGAAGCTGATCGAAACGAACAAGCTGACCAAGGAGATTCTCGGCACCGACTTCGACGAGACCCCTGCCCAGATGGTCAACCGCGTATGCCGGGAGCTTGGCAGCAAGCGGAACATCGTCGTTATCAACGACGAGGCCCATCACTGCTACAAGCGCAAGCCCGACGGCGAGGACGAGGCGCTCAAGGGGGAAGACCGCACCGAAGCCGAGAAGCGGAACGAGGAAGCCCGGGTCTGGATCTCGGGTCTCGAAGCCGTCCGCGACAAGATCGGCATCCGGGGCTTCTACGACCTGTCGGCAACCCCCTTCTTCCTCCGAGGCTCGGGCTATCGGGAAGGGTGCCTATTTCCTTGGGTCGTCTCCGACTTCTCGCTGATCGACGCCATCGAGTCGGGCATCGTCAAGATTCCCCGCGTTCCCGTCGCCGACGACACGATGCAGGGGGACCAGCCGACCTACCGTTACCTCTGGCCCCGAATTCGTGAGGAACTTCCCCGCAAGGGTCGGCGAACCGAGTCGGTCGAAGGCGAGCCCAAACTTCCGGTCGAGCTGCAAGGGGCTCTCCATAGCCTCTACGGCAACTATGAAGCCCGCTATCGCCAGTGGGGGCAGAGTAAAGCAGAAGGGGCTAGCAACCAGACTCCGCCTGTCTTCATCGTCGTCTGCAACAACACGAACGTCTCGAAGCTGGTCTTTGACTACGTCGGCGGATGGGAGCGGACCCTGCCCGATGGCTCGACGGTTCGTGTTCCCGGCCAACTCTCCCTTTTCAGTAACGTCGAAGACGGGCGATGGAAGGCCCGACCGCTCACGATCCCTGATCGACAGCGAGCAACTGGAATCGGGCGATGCGATGAGCCCCGAATTCAAGCAGATCGCCGCCTTGGAGATCGATGAGTTCAAGTCCGAGTACCGCGCCCGCTTTCCGGGCCGCGATGCCGAGAATCTGACCGACGAAGACCTGCTCCGCGAAGTCATGAACACCGTCGGCAAGCCCGGCAAGCTCGGCGAGCAAATCCGTTGCGTCGTGAGCGTCTCGATGCTGACTGAGGGATGGGATGCCAGCACCGTGACCCACGTTCTCGGCATCCGGGCCTTCGGCACGCAACTCCTTTGCGAGCAAGTCGTCGGCCGCGCCCTCCGGAGAATGAACTACGCCGCCAACGACGAGGCAAAATTCGAGCCTGAGTACGCCGATATCTACGGGGTGCCGTTCTCCTTCTTACCCTGCTCGGGAACCACGAAGACGCCCCCAGCCGGCCCGACCCCGACCCGCGTTCATGCCCTTGCTGACCGGATCGCCTGCGAGATCACATGGCCGCGCCTGTTGGGGTATCGCTACGAGCTGCCAGGCGAGCGGCTCACTGCCAAGTTCACCAGCGACGCAAAGCTCGCCCTGACCAACGCCGATATCCCGACCAAGACCGAAGTCGAGGGGATCGTCGG
>JBAUOX010000861.1:0-2805 GCA_049579985.1 Isosphaeraceae bacterium
TCATTGCCCCCCGCCAGCGTGGCTGTGTCGGTCAGGGTCGGGGACGTGGTGCCGAGCGTGACGGCGGTGGGGCTGGGGGTCGTGCTGATCGCGGTGATCGTCGGGGCGGACTGCGGGACGTTGCTGAAGTTCAAGCTGCCCGGGGCGAGCAGGTCCTGATAGCCATCGCTGGCTGGTGCTGCATTGAGCACGATGGCTTGCTCGGAATAATTCAGAGACTCGGTGATGTAGGTGTCCGCCTGGTTCTCGAGAGCTTGCAGCGGGGTCGGGCTGCCCGTTGAGGAAAGGTTAAGCGGGTTATTCGTCAGTCCCGCATACCCAGAAAGGAAACCGTAGACCTGGTAGTTGCCGCTGGACCAGCTGGTCGGGCTCTGACCTGAGTCGTACTCGAGCTTCCAGATGGCGAGCTGGAGGGCCTGCTGATCGAGGGCCTGCTGCGGGGGAAGCGGGCCACCCAGGGTCTCCTCCGTAGCCGAGAGCACGCTTCCGAAGTGGTTGTAGAGGTACGCGATCGCCCCGGTGTTTCCGCCGGACAGGACGGGACTCGTGCTACTTGGCTGGCCTGCGGCAAAAAAGGTGTCCGGGGACAGAGTGAGCGACTCGTTGAAGTTCACGCAATAGGATGAGAACTCGCTGGTTGTCACCTGGGTAGTACTGTTGGGCAGTGTGTAGGTCACGGTGATCGGTATCTGCCCGATGACGCTACCCCCGGTGCTGTCGTTGACGCCGGCCGGCTCCCTGCCATACGTGCCCGTGGTGGTGGTAGGGTCGAACGCGTTGCCGCTGTCGTAGGAGACGGTCACCTGGGACAGGTCCACGACCTCGACGTTGATCGCGCTGGATGACCCTCCGGAAAGGACCGGGTTCAGCGGCGAGTTCGTCTGGGTCCCCTGGTTGGCAAAGCCGCTCGGAGGCGTCTCCACGAGCTGGTAATTCCCCGGGGTCAGACCGGCGAACAGGTAGGAGCCGTTCGCCGGGGTCGTCTGGCTGGGGGCGGCCAGGGCGCCGTTCTGCAAGAGCTGGACGGTCGCACCGGCCTGCGGCGTCTGGGTGCCGTTGATATCAACATAGACCGTTCCCTGGAGAAAGCCCGACAGGAGGACCCGCTCCTCGACGGCTTCGATCAGCGGGGAAGCTTTGCGGAATGCCTGCTTGCGGCGGTTGATCCGGCGAATCCGGTTCTTACGATTCCACATTGGGTGAATCCTCGAAGATGGGACACGAAGTCAAGGGACTGGAACACGAGTGCAAGACAACGGTAATCGCAAGGGTACGGCTGAGACCCACCTCCGGTACCCTCGGCGCGCACAACGAACGCTGATCGGCTCGGACGAGTCCCGTACACTCGCCACCCTCGGCCATTCCCGAAGGGAACGACGTCGGTCATCGAGGCGTTACTCGCGGAGCTTGTCGTGCAAGAGATCCAGCGCCAGGCACGACCCCGGTCAAGAAAGTTTGATCAGGCGAGCTTGTCGCCTGTGAAAAACGGTCACATCTGTCAATCCATCAGGGACAACCGAGGTCGCTCATCCTGGCGACCGACCGATCAGGAAAAAAGCGACCAATCTCCGGTGATGAGGGCGTCCGCCGAAAGCAAGGCGTTGGTCGTGGCGTGGGCGGCCACGGCGTCGCCGAGCGACCCGCGCCGGTAATACGCGAGCGCGTACAGCATCCCCGCCATCGTCCCTTCCAGCCAGCGATCGTGCAGCACGCCGAACGCGACCGACGAGACTGCAAAAGAGGTCCAGGTGAACCGGCCCGGAGGGACGGTGTCGAACTCGGCCGAGATCAGACGCCGGGTGAAGAAGCCGCGGAAGGCCAGCTCCTCGGCCAGAGGCACCGTGGCAACCGACCCGATCACGCGGGCCAGCAGCCAGGTATACGTCCAGGCGGTCATCGGATCCACCGTCAGTGCCGACCGCGCCGGTGAACCGCTCGTAACCCCCGGCCAGCGCACGACCCAGAGCAAGAAGACTAATATCCCGGTTGCAAGGGCTTGCCACGAGCAAGACCAGCGCATCGCGGCGTACTCGCGACGGTAGAGCCACAAGGGGATGGCGACAGCCACGAGCCGGGCCGGGTAATAGCGGTCCAGGCCGCCGGCCGAGAAAGCCGAGCTGATCATGGCTACGCTCACGATCGCCAGCAGTGGAGCGAGGTGGACCGCCTCCCGGCTCGGCCCCACGGTCCGCTCGACCTGGGGCGTCTCGACCCTGCGAAAAAACGGGGATCGATGGGCAAAGAGCATCAAGCCCAGGCCAACCGCGATGAATGCCATCCAGCCTGCCTGCGAATGAAAGCCGCCAGCAGCCACATCGGCCGAGATCCAGGTACCCACCATCACCAGCGCAAAGATCCGCACCACGTTTGCCAGCCAGATGACCCCGGCTCCGAGCGGTAGCAGCAGCCAGGCCTGGGGGAACCGGAGCTGCCGGCGGAAGAACCAGATGTAGGCCCCCAGGAAGGCCCAGACCAGGCCGATGCCTTCGTACCCCGAGCACTGCGACGCGATCTCGACCACGAAGGAATCCGTCCCCACGACGAAGCGGGATGGCTCGTACACCGGATTGGTGGAGACCAGTTCGAGCAGGGCATGGACGCAGCCCAGGGTGCCATGCGCCAGAGGTCTCCATAAAAGGCTTGTGAGCTGGCCGGCGCCGGCGGCCGCGATCGCGACCACCAAGCCCACCCCGGCGGCAGGAAATCCCCGGATTGCCAGGGGGCCCCAGGCGCCCGGTGAAATCCCCATGGCGACAAGCAGGATGACCACCGTTAAGCCCAGTACCACCCAGGCGATCAGCCACG
>JBAUOX010000862.1:0-8542 GCA_049579985.1 Isosphaeraceae bacterium
CCAATGGTCCCGTCATAACTGATGCCGGCGAACGTCGAACGGGCTGCCAAACCGGGCGCCGGATCGCTGACGATCTGGGTCGGCGTGACGATGTAGCCGGCCGAGAGCAGCTTGCCCAGGGCATTACGCGCGCCGCGATCGTCGATATCGAGCTCGTTCGAGGCTCCCGTGCCGTTGCCTGCATCGGTAACTTGAATCGCGCCCAGGATCCCATCGAGCGTGCCGTTGCCGGTCGTGCCATTCGAGCCGACCCAGAAGGTGTTGGAACCGTCGCCGCCGACGAGTGTCGAATGCGTGCCGGCGAGCGTGCTGAGGACCTGGAAGAGGTTGTCGCCCGCGCCACCGTGGATATCCAGAGTCTGGATGCCGCTGGTGACGATCTTGCGCAGGCCGTTGAGCAAGATCGAGCCGCCGTTGACCAGGAACTGGTTGTTGCCGCCGGCTCCTTGGAGGATGAGCTGGTTCTGCCCCAGCCCGCCCTCGACGTTGAGGTCGGCGTTGAGACCGGCCTGGGAGACGGTCACCGTGTCACCACCACCACCGCTGCCGCCGACGACATCGACCGACAGGGCGTTGATGATGCCGGCCAGGGTGATCTGGGAGCCGGTCCCGGTCTCGCCCGGGTTCGACGCGCCGCCGAGGATTCGCACATTTAAGGCGTTCACAACGCTGCCGGAGGAGAGCATGACGTCGCCCTGCGCCGCCTGGAGCGTGACCTGGCCTTGGGGGGCTGAAACGTTCGAGGAGCTGCCGAGGATCAAGTCGACTTCCGGGTTCGAGGGATCCAACACGACGTCGCCCGTGGCACTATCCACCGTGCCCACATTCAGGGTGCCGTTGTTGTTGACGTAGATGCTGGAATGTGCCGAGGCGTTGAGGACGCATGCGGCGGCATTACCGGTCAGGTCGATGAGCAACGGGGCCGTCGCGGTGCCGATCCCTCCACCGGCCCACAGCCTGAGGCCGGTGCCACCCGCGACGATCGTCGACTGGGACGTGAAGCTGAAGTTGCTGATGGTTTGCAAAGACGCGGCACCACCGGTGCCTCCGGTGAAGCCGAGGAGCGCCGTCGAGCCGCCCAGGGTCGCTGCCAGATCGATGCCGGTGCAGGTGTGGGTGTAGACGCTGCCGGTTTTTTGTCTGCCAGGAACTCCGTGAGCGTCTCGGCGGCGGCATCGTAGACCAGCGTGACCTTGATCGGGTCGCCGCTCGCCACGTAGATCGAGCCGGTCGCGTTGTACGTCCCCGTCGAGCCGGTGGTGACGAAGTTGGTGCCGACGGTGTAGTCGTCGATTTCGTAGGCGACGCTCTTCTGGATGCCGAGGTAGGCGAGCGATCCCCACCCGGCTCCGATTGCAGTCGTGCCCTTCGGGTCGTTCTGCAACACGAAGGCGATGCCGTCAGCACCAAACCTGCTCACGTCGGTGTAGGTGAAGCTGGCTGTGAAGCTGCCCGTGGACACCGGCGTGTTGAACCAGGCGGCGCGGGCCTCACTAGAGCTGGTCGTGGTGATCGTGAGCACGTCACTGGCGATGGTCGGACTGCCGGTCGCGTTGGTCTGCGTCGTCCAGCCCGTCCCGTTACTGCCGAAGCCATTGACGCTGACCGGATCGGGCTTGACGATGTCGCCGGTCGCGGCCAGGTCGACGGTGCCGCCGGCGCTCGAGATCTGACCGACGGTCAGGTTGCCGTCCGTCTCGAAGACGTTCACCCCGCCTTGTGCCGAGATATTCAGCCCTGCCGTGGACGAGCAGGAAACGTAAACGGGCCGATTGATCTTCAACTCGATGGCCGTCGGGGTCACGCCGGGCGGCGACCCGTTGTTGTAGCTGAACGTCTGAGTGTTGCCTTGCGCGTCGACCCCCACCATGACCGCGTTACCCGCCTGGGTGGCCTGGGCCAGCAGCGCTTTCTGGTCGGCCGTCAGGTTCGCGCTCTTGATGTTCGCGAGAGGGATCTGTTCCGACTGGCGGTTGGCCCCGATCCCCGCCCCGGCCGTGAGCGTGACCGTGCCGCCGATGATGTTCGCAGCCGGGGGCGCGCTCGAAGAGCCGGCCTCCTGGAGGGCGTTCTCATCGAGGGTGTAAATTAACTGGTCCTCGGTCCAGGTTGAGTTCTGCGTCAGGGCCGCGACCTGATTCGGCGTTGCCTGATAGTCGTAGAGTGGGTTGTAGGCCTGGAAGTCGAGCTGGTCCATCCAGCCGGTCGGGAGGTTCGCGTCGAAGAACGACACCACTTGCTGTAAGCACGAATTGGTATAGCTCTGGACCTGGGCCGCCGTCGGGGTGGTCGTGATTCCAAGGACCGCGGCCGCCTGCGCACTGTAGGCCGACAAGGCGTCAGGGTTCAGGTTGTAGGCGCCTCCGGCGATGCCCCCGATGAGGCCGGAGTCGCCGATGGTCAGACCGGAGAGTCCGCTCCCGGTGATGAGCCAGGGGTCGGCCGGTGTGCCTCGGCCGGTCACGGCGGCCTGCACAGCCGTGAGTGCGTTCAGCGCGGCCTGGACGGCGGAGGCACTGGCGTTGTAAGCGATCGGGGCGGTCGTTTCGGTCCGGCCGTTGACGATCACGGAGAGGGTGAACTGGCCCCCCGTCGCATGGTTCCAGAGCCACTGTGCGCCGGCTGGCACGGCCTGGACCGTGCTCGCGCCGCCGGTCAGCAGGCTGTCATCGGTCGTGAGGGAGGACAGGCCGGTGCCGCCGATGAGCCAGGGATCGGCCTGCGTGCCCGAGCCGGTCACGGCGGCCTGCACGCCCGCCAGGTTGTTCAACGCCGTCTGCACCTCGGCGGCGCTGGCGTTGTAGTCGATCGGGCCGCTGGTGACGGTCTGCCCGTTGACGGTCGTGGAGAGGGTGAACTGGCCGCCGGTGGCGTTGTTCCACACGGCCTGAGTGCCGGCGCGCACGGTGAACGAGCGGTTCTGCACGGTCCCGCTGCCGAGCAGTTGCCAGTACTGCTGGTAGTTGCCGTCCACCTGGTTCTCGAAGGCGGTGACGGCCTGTTGCGACTGCGCGGGATCGGTCAGGCCGAGGGCGTTCCAGGTGGCACTGGCCTGAGCGAGGGAGAGCCCCCCGGCGACCCAGGTCGCCGCGTTGAGGATGCTGCCGCCGGGAGCACTCACCGCCACGGCGCCATGGCCCGTTGACTGGATCGTGCCGACCAGCAGGTCGCCCGAGTTCTGGACCAGGCCGATGTCCGCTTGCGCGGTCGCATTGACGACGCCGCCCACGACCCCGCCGTTGGCGGCCGGCTCGCTGTTCGCCTGGATCAGGAGTGGACAGGCCGGGTTCCCGACCTCGCCGCCGGTACTGGTGAGCGTGATGTTATCGCCGGTGACGTTGACGGTCCCCGCAGCCAAGCCGGATTCCGGAAGCAGATTACCATCGGCCGTGATGGACACGTCGCCGTCGCCGTCCGTGGTGTCTCCCGAGGTGATCTGGGCGATGTTGGCGCCCGAACTCAGATCGAGGTAAACCCCCTGATTGTCGGCCGTGGCCGTCAGCGACCCGTTCGGCCAGAGCGCCACGTTCAGCGGCTGGGCACTGCTGCCGATGCTTCCGCCCGTTGCGGTGAGGGCCAGGTTCTTGGCTCCGATCGAGGCGATCGCCGTGTTCGTGATGTCTCCGTCCGCGGTGATGCTCGTCTCGTCGGCCGCGTGCTGGATGTCTCCGGTCAAGGCGACCGGAGCGTTCGAGACGATCGTGACCGAGGAACCGGAGGTGACGCCCGAGAAGTCGATCGCGATCGGGTTGTCCGCCTTGACGGTGTTCGTCAGGGTCAAGTCGTGGTAGGTCGCGGTGCCTCCCGTCTGGCTGATCGTCTCCTGGAAGACATTGCTTCCCAATGACACATAGGTGGGGCTACCAGGATTGACGATCTGGCCCGTCTGATTGGTGGGAGGACTGAAAGACACGGAGGCAGCGTAGACGCGCCCCGTGTACAAAGCAACATCGCCGCTGCCGGGATTTGTGGGGAATGTCGAGTCGAGGAACAAGGCGACTGGGGAATATAGCCCGAGTTGGGTGTTCAGCCAGTCGCCGGAGGAGCCGAGGTCGTAGGGGATCGTGCCGGGATAGGCGTCCGTGTAGTCCAATTCGCCACGCCACACCTCATCCTGGTCGCAGAAACCGAAGACATAGGTGGTGTTCGGGTCGAGCCTGAGTGGGCTGCCGCTCAGGAGGGTCAGCGGGTCGGAGTTGGGCCCGGTCTTGGTGACGTAGATCGATTGGTAGGCGGCCGCCAGGGTGTAGTTGCCCCCGTTTACTGAGAACACCAGGGGAGTCACGTAATGGCCGGTATTGGAAGCGTAGAAGTTGAAGGAGGCCGGGTTTTTATTGCCGAGGAACGTCTGCTGGTTGATATAGACCTGTCCTTCGTCGAGGTCCAGGGTCGACAGGTACTGGCTCGGATCTCCGACCGGCGGCGAGCCTCCTAGGACCCAGGGATTGGTCGGGGGGCTGCTTACGTAGGTCCAGGACCAGTTGCCCGTGTTGTTGAGGCGCGCCCTCTCGACCCACTGCAAGGTCGTGCCGGAAACGGGCTGGAAGGTGGTCGAGGCGGCTGATACCTGGGTCGGCGTTTCCAGCGTCCCGTCGCTCGCCACATCGTAGACTTCGATGGGCTGCCCGGTGATGTAGACGTACTTCTTGTGGGAGGGGCCCGCGGGGTTCGTGTCGTCGATCTCGACCGAGTAGTCCCCCGCCTCCGGCGCTCCCGCGTTTCCTCCGGCCGTGATGTCCTGCACGGCGAGCGGGATGCCGCTTTGATTGTTGACGTCGACCGTTCCGCTCCCGCCCTGAACGCTGATCTGCCCCAGCGTGTTGGTGCTGATGATCGTGCCCTTCAGGTAAACCGATCCCCCGCTCTGGAGATCCGTCACGTCGTCGAGCGTGATCTGGTTGCTGACTGGATCGTACGTCCCGTCGATCAGGGAATCGCCGGGGGTGACCGTGGTGACGCCCGAGATGTCACTCAGTCGAACGCTCGTCGTCGGAGCCAGGCCGGCCCACTGCTGGTAGGCACTCACTTCCGCTTTCAGGTTGCTGGGCAGATACACCGACCAGTTCGGGGGCGTGGACTCGCCGCAAAGGATCTGGCCGTCGACGTCGATCGTCTGGGCCGTGATGGCGACGTTCTTCGCGGTGATCGCCGCATCCGCGTCGACGGGGGGCGTGGCGGAGCTGTAGCTGCTGGCGGTGTATGTACCCAATTCCAGATTGGCCGCCGCGGCACTCGCGCTCGCTGTGGAGCTCCCTCCCGGCCAGGTCATGAACGAGTTCCAGGCCGCGATCATATCTCCTTCCACGTCCTCGCAACCGTCCGGATTGTCGATCGCGGTGGTGCCGTTGGGAGAGGACATGTTCACCGTCAGCGCGGAGATGGCGGCGATTTGCCCGATCGATCCTTCACTGTTTTTGATCGACACGGTCCCGCCCAGGTTGTCGATCGGCCCGGTCAGGAAAAGGGCGGGCCCGGTGGCGGAGCTCAGACTGATCGTCACCGTCGGGGTGGACGTGCTCTGGTTCTGGGTGATGGTCAGCCCGGCGTTCCTGGCGTCCGTGGCGGTGGCCGTCCCCTCGAAACTGACCTGACCGCCGGAGTGGTTGGGGATCCCGATCGCGCCGAGGATGAGATAGTCGGGGCTTTCGTTGGTGATCGTGACGGTCGGCCCACCCCAGGCCACGATCGTTCCGTTGCCCGCGATCGTTGCGGCGTTGACCGTCACCGATCCCCCCGAGGCGAACAGCGCGCTCTGGCTGAGGTCGAACGCTCCGACCGGTTGCGTGGAGACCGAACCGGCGAGCATCGATCGTTCCGGATCGACGAAATTGTTTGTGACGAAGCTCTGCGCGTCCCAGCTCGATGAGTAGTCCGAGGCCAGCGCGGAGGAGGTGGTCAAGGAGGGAGAGCCGTCCGGGTTGACGGTGATCGCGCTGCTGTAACTACCAGGGTTCTGCTGGTTCGGGATGTCGATGGTCAGCTCGTGATAGTAGCCGGCCGTGATGGTGCCGTCGTTGGTGAATTGCGCCGACGTCGTGGGCGTCACGGTGGTCGTGGTGCCACCGCCATGGATCGGTATCCACAAGGCGGAACTCTCGGTGGTGCCGAGCTGGGTGGCGTCGGGGCTGCCGGGGTATGCCCCGACGGTCGCGTCGCGGCCGCTGCTGATCCTGGTCCCGGTCTCGACGTTCACCTTGGCGTTGCTCGTGGCTATCGTGTCGGGGTAAGCGTTGGGGACGCCGACGAGGCCTTCCGCCCGCGAGTAGGCGGTGGATGACGCGGTCATGGTCGAGGTCGTCAGCCCGGTGGGGTCGACTCCCGCGGTGAGGTTGATGTTCCCGACGGCCGTGATGGTCGCGTTCTGGCCCACGGTGACCGTCTGGTTGCTCGTGGCGCCGGTGTCAGCTTCGGCGGGCCCTCCTCCCGACAGGCCATAGGTGTGCAGATCGGCGTTTGTCTCGGCATCGATCGTGGTATCGGTACCGGTCCCGATGTTCCCGTCGCTCTGCAAACTGGCACTCTGGCCGATCTCGACCAGGTTGTTCAGGGTGACATCGATCTGGTCGATGTCCTTGAGGATCTCGACGAGCCCCCCGCGGACTGCGTGATCGAGTCGATGACATTCGCGGTGCTCGCGGCGCCGATGGTGATCCCGCCCGGACTGGAGACCAGATCGCTCCCCGAGGTGATCGAGGCCGAATTGCCCACGATCACGCTGGCAGTGTCGTTGGCGTTCTGGCCGTCGCTGTTCGTGCCGCCGAGCGTCGTCTGGTTCTCGGCGGAGGAGCCGTTGATGACGCCGCCCGACCCGGTCTGCACGCTGGCCCAGGTCGTGTTTTCGGTGAAGGTGTTCGAGGCGGTGATGGACACCGTCCCGGTGAGACTCCTCACTGATCTCCACCAGATTATCACGCGACTTGACGTTGTGCTTGTCTGGCTTGAGGTTGCGTCTTGCCGTGTTTGACGGTTTTTGAGCGATCGGCCCCTCGTACCATTGAAGGTTCCCAGTCGCTCCAGACGTCGTCGAGTGTCAGGACCACGAACCGGACCAGCGTCTTTCGACGCCGCCACTTGTACCGCACCTTCTCCAAGAAGCGAAACATACGGTTGGTCCGCTCCACATGATTGTTGGTCCGTACTCGCCGGCTGATTGGGTTGTTCAGGTAGGCCATCAGCTTTGGAAACCTCTCCTCATCCAGTTGCTCCATCGCCTTGACCAACTCCGGCACGGCTTGAAATGCCGGATCGCGCACGATCGCAGCCCGGCGGCAACTCGCCTGGTGGAAATCCTTGGGCGTGTCGAACAGCCAGTACATCCGATCGGCGAACCGTCGCAGCGTCGCCAACTCGGGCAGGTATTCCAGCATCCGCCTCAGGTCGTCACGCTCCTGTTCGGTGAAGTCTTCCTGACGCTTCACGATCAAATACCGATGCTTGAATACGAAGTACGCTTTCTCCTTGACCGTCATCCCGCGGCGGGCTGCTGCTGCCTTGGCCTTGCGGCTCTTGCAGCCCCGCTTCTTCTTCCGCCCGCCCTTGCCTCGCCTGCTCATGGCTTTCTGCATTCGCCGCACGGCATCCAGAATCAGCTTGTTGATGTCCTTGATGACGTGGAAGACGCACAACTGATGGTCCGCCTCGGACCAGAACTCGGCGATCACGGCGGGGTACAAATTCGAGCCGTCAGTGACCACGACACGCGGCTCGAGCCCCCAGTTCTTGAGGTTCTTGAGAAACCGCCACATGTGGTCGTGATCGTTGGCTGCTACCAGGGCGAAAGCCACCGGCAGATCGCTCAGCGGATCAGTAGCCAGAAGCAATGTGAAGCGGCCCAGGTGCAGTTCGTCCACACAGAGGGTGCCGCTGAAATGTTCCAGAACCATGCGGCGATGTTCGGACATATCGAGTTCTTCGGCCCGATCGCGGAGCACGTTGTAGACGAACCCCGAGGACAGTTCCAGCAAGAACTCGCGGCGCAACGACTCCAAGATCCGCTCGATGCTCATCCCGTCTTTGATGATGCGATCCAACACCAGATCCCGGACTTTGTTGTCGTAATGGGCTTTGGGGAGCACGCCCTCGGGAGTGTTTCGGAACGTCGTGCAGCATTCGCACCGGGCTGTGTACTCGCCGTAGGTGATCTTCAGGTAGGCCACCGCCTTGAAGGCGACCGTGCGTACCTCACGGGTACATGTCCGTTTTCGTTTGCCCAATTTGCCACACTTGGGACAAGGGGCCTTCTTGGGAGCGTGATGAACCGGTATAAAGACAATCGTGGGAGCATCCGCGCCCATGCTTGCGTCCTTTCTGAAGAGGGACCTGAAAAACCTCATTCAGAGGGACGCAAGCCCTAACGTTCAAGCCCAAAACGGCTTGCTGTCACTTCGTTCCTGGTGGAGATCAGTGAGGAGTCTCCACATTTGGTCCGGAAAACTACGGTGTGATCGGAGTCCTGGGATTGAAGAGGCAACTGGGATTTCCGGAAGTAGAGCCGTCCCGACAGGGGCAGGCACCAGGGGGGTTGACCGGGGTTGTCGAGCAG
>JBAUOX010000863.1:0-2195 GCA_049579985.1 Isosphaeraceae bacterium
CAGGCAGCGCTCTACGACCTTGGGAGTTGTCTCTAACACATAACTCTTGTCCGCTGCTCCGCCGACGTCGGTCCATAGATTGTGGAGGGGAAATGCAGGGAAATCATCGAAGAACCGCACGTAACGCAATGCCTTGTCCATGCCGACGACCCTATTCGCAGCAAGTATCCGTCGCATTCCTTCTTGATTGGTCTTCCACCGCGAGCGCTCGTACGGCCGAAAAATCCTTCCGTCGAATTCGACTGGAAACCAACAAGCCGCCCCTTCTCCTTTTTCGCGTCCCATGCTCGCAGACGTGAAGTTGTCCGGTGAGAAAAGCCTTGAGCCCGATGGGAGAACAGTTGGATTCTCCCTTTCCGTCTTGGTGAGCGTGCGTCGTGTTCCGTCTGGTAGCTCCACTCCGATGTAGCTCATAGCCCCGGCCTTGCTGGCTTCCTTAGTATGATACAGTGGTCGGTACTTGGTTGCCTCATGGTTCTTCCCGTACCAGATCAAGTAATCAGTAACTAATGGGAGAAACACGTTGGTTGCCGTCGTTGTCTTCTGCACCGAGATTAGACCAATCCAATTGTCACTTCCAAACACCTCATCCATTACGCTTCGCACTAGATGCACATTCTCATCACCAATCTGCACAAACGCGCTTCCCGTTTCCGTAAGCAATCCACGAGCGACCAACAGCCAATCGCGAAGGACGGCTAGGTATGAGTGAATCCCAAGCTTCCATGTGTCTCGGAAAGCCCGCACCTGCTCGGGCTGACGAGTAGCGTCTTCTACCTTGCCGTCCTTGACATCCCGCTTGCGAGTGCTAACTTGCCAGTTCGACCCGAACTTGATGCCGTAGGGCGGATCGATATAGATCATTTGGACCTTGCCCTTGAGCCCTTCCTTCTCGGCAAGGCTGGTCATGACATGGAGAGAGTTCCCCAGGATCATCCGGTTGGCCCATTTCTGATCGTGCTGGTAAAACTCAATCTTGCGGTCGAACTCCATCGCCTCGAAGTCGTCGAAGAAGCCCGGCAGAAAGCCGCTCGTTTCGGGCTTGGTCTTTTTCCGCGCCTGAACGGCTTCGATGATGACTCGGGGCTCGATGACTTCCTGAATGTAGATCGGCACGATGTCGACTTCGAGCGGTTCCCGGTCTTGCTCATCCTTGCCCTTCCAGACGAGTTGCGGGTCGAGCGAGGGGTCGCGGGGATAGAGCATTTTCGGTGGCTTCGATTCATCCTCAGCCACGAAGTCCCGCAGCTCCTCGGTCGGGATGTTCTTGCGACTGTCTTGATGCCTATGCGCCTCAAGCTCAGGGAAGCCCGGCGTCGGCTCTTTCTTCTTGCGTGCCGCTGGCTCTTTCTTCTTGGGTGCCATCAGACAGCCTCCGACGCGGTCGCCAATGATGCATCAATGGGAACTCACCAGAGCCGAGTTACGCCGTACGCATCGAGAGGCGAGTCCGCGCTCACGATCGGGATTTGTTCCACCAGCACCTGGGCAACGAGCAACCGATTGAACGGGTCCCTGTGCCCCTGCGGAAACGGCAACCCGATCAACCGAGCCGTGTGCGTGGGCAGGATCGGCAACACCTGAAAACCATACTGGTTCAGCCCGATGTCGATGAACTCCTCGTAGGGCCGGTTCAGCCGCCACTTGCCGATGCTGATCTTGATGGCGATCTCCCAGTACGATGCCGGGCTGACGAGGATCTCATTCGACGCATCCTGGATCAATGTCCGAGCCCGCCCGCTCAATTGCGGGTCGTCCTCGATGTACCAGTACATGCTGTGGGTGTCGAGCAGCAGCCTCACGGCATGTATTCCTCGAAGTCCTTCAGGTGCTCGTCATCGTCCGAGACGACGGTGACGAAGCCCTTGCCCAGGCCGGGAGGCGGGCGCAGGCCCAGCCCCGGCCTCGGCTTCGGCGACTGGCTCACCAACTTCGCGACCGGCTCCTGGTTCTCGGTGATGATGACTTCTTCCCCCGGAGCTAACTGCTGGATCAACTCCCTCAGCTTGGCCTGGGCTTCATCGATGGTGATCGTCGCGGACATGACTCGACCTCCCTTCAGTTATCGCACCATAGAGCGATTTTCAATCGCGTGGATGACGAACCTGACACAAGGCAGAGGCACTCGAATACACCCCCCCTACCCCCCCTTCGCAAGGGGGGGAAAAAAAGACCAGACGCCACCGACTTTCCCC
>JBAUOX010000864.1:0-8608 GCA_049579985.1 Isosphaeraceae bacterium
ACCTACAACAGCCAGGACGTGACGACGGCGACCACGGTGACCGCCAGCCTGGCGGCGGGCGACTTCACGGCGGGCTCGGGCACCCTGGCCAGCAACTACACCCTGCCCACCACGGCCAGCGGGGCGGGGACGATCACGCAGGCGGCGCCGACGTTCAGCGGGTTGACCGCATCGCAGACAATCACCTACGGGGCGGCGACGATCGACGTGGCGGGCACGCTGAGCAGCCCGACGGCGATCCCGGCCGGCCAGGACGTGACGGTCACGATCAACGGGGCGGGGACGACGGCGGTGGTGGTGGGGGCCGACGGCTCGTTCACGACCACGATCGACCCGGCGAGCCTGCCGGCCTCGGCCACGGCGTACACGATCGCCTACGCCTACGCGGGGGACGCGAACTTCCTGCTGGCCAGCGACAACACGACGACGCTGACGGTGAACACCTGACGCCGTCAGCATCTCAGAGTGGCGCGCCATCCAGGCAAACCAGAATGGCGTCGCGCCCGGGGGACCTCCAACCGCGGGCGCGACGCCTTTTTCGATGCCTCTCGGTTTCCTGGAGCTGGCGCCCCGGGCTACGTCCTGACGCTCCCTTCATGAGCTAGGGACGATCCGAATCGCCGCTCATCCCCCGAAGTCTTTGTACCCGGGTGTCACCTGCTTGAGGTTGGGCTCGATATTGGCATCAACCCGGCCGGTGGCCCAGGCCAGGGCGCCGATCAGCAGGCCCTGGTACTTGGGGTTTTCCCAGACGTCCTCGCGATGTCCCATCGAGGTGTAGAAGACGCGTCCCTTGCCGTACGACCGCGCCCAGGTCATGGGGTAGTTGGGGCGATGGTAGATGGGGCCCTGCATTCCCTTCGTGACCTGAACCATGATCACGTGAAGGTCATCCGGTAAGTGCCTCAGCGAGTACCATTCGTCGTTGAGCGTGAATTGCCCGGATTCGCCAAAGCCTTTATCGAGGCCGGGGAAGTGGGGGTCGGCGACTTCGATCGTGACCACCTGCTGGGCGCCGTGGCCGGCAAATTCTCCACCGATCATCTGCACGAACGGATCTTCGGCTCCCTTGTCGCGGGGAGAATGATGCCCGAAAGAATCGGTCGCGGAGTGCATGCTGATGAAGCCCTTGCCGCCGCGGATGGCGTCGTAGAGGGCCTTTTCACCGTCGGAGGATAGGGGCGGGGACTTGTCGGTGCCTGGCGTGTTCAGGTTGCCCGTCGTGTAGAAGGCGAAGGCGTCCCACTCGCCGATCTTGTCGGGTTCGAAGAGGCGTCCGTCCTTGGAGGCGACAACCTCGAAGCCGTGTTCCTTGCCTGCTTCGATCAAGGTCCGCTCGGCAAGCGCAAGCCGGTCCCCTTCGCGGGTCACGACCGAATGGGGAAAGCCCGAGCTCTTGGTGAAGAACAGGACCTTCTTGGTGCTCTTCCGGGATGCGCCCAGGGCGTGTCCGAACGCCCCGGCGCCCAGCCACGCGGCACCGCTAGCCAGCAGCAGCTCTCGACGGTTCAGGTTCCACGACATGATGCAAGTCTCCTCTGGAAGATCGATCGGCCGGGGCCGTTCCGCGTCTGCAAGGCCACGGGGAAGACAACCCGGAATCGCGCCGAGGCTCGCCCTCGCGGCCTGGTTGAGCGGTGCCGAATATCCATGGGGATTGGCCATCACCAATTTTCGGCCGGGAAGCCTCCTCTGTCCCTTGTACCTCATGCCCGACCCGAAAGAAACCGGGAAGGGGGCAGATCCACAAGCCCGGAAATGGTTGGTCAAGAACAGCCTCACGACGCACCGGCGCGTGGCTGCATGTAAACGGAGTCGGACCTGTTCTTCGCATTGAGGTTGCGTCGCGGAGCCCGGATGAGTAATCTGACGCTCGGATGCCATTTTTGTTGGGAGCGGGTCGGCGCGGTTCCCCCGATCTGCTCCCGGCAGGCAGAGACCTGCCAGACGAACTTCACCACCGCACGGACGCTGACGCTCGGCTCAAGTGTCCGGCCCCATGGTCCGGAGACATGATCAGGATGTCCCAACTCACCGCAGCAGCGGAATCCACGGACCGCACCCAACTGTCCCGGCTTTCGACCTCAATCCGCGGCAAGCTCCAGTTCATGGACTACCTGGTGCGGGCCGCTGTGGCCGACGTCGAGCGATTCCAGGATGAGAACGACCCAGGCACTCGCATCTTCATCAAGCAACTGGTGGAGATGCACACCGCCAACTTGCGGCTCGAGAGCCAGAGCCTGCCGATGATCAGCGACCTTTGCAACGTGCTCGAGGCGATCGTCAGTACGCCCGCTGGCTCGAACGGATCGGGAGAAACGGCATGACTTCGCCGAACAATGAAATGCTGGGAGAACCATCGCTCAGGGAGTTTGAAGACCTGGCTCCCGAGTTCGACGACAGCATCGAACCCGCACGCCCTTTCGTGACCTCGCGTGAGCTGAGGCGGTATCTCGCCGAGGTCAAGGGCCAGGCTCAATTCCTGCTTTACCTGGCCGACCAGATCGAGGAATCGCTCGAGCAGTTGACGCATGAGACCGACCACTGCCACAGTGCTTTCTTGTGCAAGGTTCTGGGAATGTATTCGAGTCAGCTCGAGACCAAGCACCAAGGCCTGGGTGAGAGGATCGCCGAGGCTTGCCAGGAAATCTATGTGACCATCCGCGAGCACGAGATCGGCTGAAAGCAAGGCTCATCGTTCGCCTTGCTCCAATCATCCAGCACCGACCCACCGAAGATTGACTTGGTACGCACGGCAGAACGGCGACCGGCTACTCGCCGGAATGGCCCTCTTATCCGCGGACGCGACCCAGGCCAAGCCGCAGCAGGATCCAGAGCGCCGAGGCGGCCTCGCGGGTGTTGATCTTCGACGCGCCGAACCGCCGGTTCTCGAACAGGATTGGAGTCTCCCCGATCCGGCAGCCCACTCGCTTGCACCGGTAGAGGATCTCCTCCTGGAAGGAATATCCCCGCGAGCGAACCTTGCTCAGGTCGATCTGGGCGAGCTTGCTGACGCGGTAGCAGCGATAGGCCCCGCTGTTGTCCTTGCTCGTGAGGCCCAGCAAGACCCGTGCGTACCAGTTGATGCCGGAGCTCATGAACTTCCGCTTGAACGTGAATCCTCCCTCGACTCCGCCGCCCGGCACGTAACGCGAACCGATCATCACGTCGTGATCGCGCATGCCATCGAGCAGGGCCGGGATGAACCGGGGAGGATGGCTGAAGTCGGCGTCGAGGTTCAGCAGATAGTCGTACTGGCTGCCGACCGCGAAGGAGATGGCCTCCAGCATGGCTGTGCCCAGACCGAGCTTGTCCGGGCGGTGCATCACGTGAATCGCGGGTAGCTCCACCGCGAGCTCATCGGCGATCTTGCCGGTCCCATCGGGGGAGTTGTCATCGATGATCAGGATCGAGCTTCGAGGCGCGAACTGGCGGATCGTCTGGACCAGGGGTTGTAAGTTCCCCGCCTCGTTGTAAGTCGCCAGCGAAACGAGAAGCCTGGTTTCAGGCTGTGACTGTGACTCAATGGAATCTGACACGGTAAGGTCATCCGGGTTGACGGTGTGCGGCTGGTCCCTTGGCGGCGGTGCGCAGCGGTGCTCGACCGATGTCAGATTATCTCCGGCAAACGGGATGCGCCAAGTCGAGTCGCTCGCTGACTCTCGGAAAACCTGCCAAGAACCCAGTCAACCTGGAACCGGCAACCGAGGATGGGTGGCTTGAAGGGAAAGTCAGAAAGGAAAAGCAGGTGCCACCCCCGATGGACCTCAAGGCGCGACAACACGAGTGCTCAACGCCTCTCGGCATCACAGAGGTGGGCATCGCCGCCGTCCCTCCCGGGAAGAGGGCGGCCCGGAAGCACCAGGCGATCAATGGTGGCGGCACCTGCTCATCAAAGAAACCAGAAACGACCCCGCACGTCGAGCAACGCCGTGCCCGAGCCGCTATCAAACCATTCGGTCCTTGCTCATTGGTTTCATCAATCGATTCGGCGGGGTTTCCGTGGTCACAGAGGGTTCTTTGAGGGTTCATGATTCTGGGGAGTAGGACATGCGGCTTATGGCGTGATCGCTCGAGCGAGGCCGTTCGGCGCCGGCGCGGCAGAACGACGTGGCCGTCTTGCTGGCGATCGAGCTCACATACCGATAAGCCTGAAGCGCAAGCGAAGGGCTCTTCAATTCCTGGAATGACCTTCGCTTGCGCTTGAGGCTTGTGAATCACCGACCGCGCGGCAGGCTCTTGGCTCGAACGTAGGACGCTCGAGAACGATCTCCCGTCCCGGCATCAGGCCGTTTACTTGGACTGCCGCAACCGAGAGAAGAGCTGACTGTGAAGTGCATGTTCGTGCTGGGGCTCGGCACGGAAACCCGGCGCGGGAAACTCCTCCACCGTGACTTGCTCGTCCTCGGCTCGGACCATGGTCGCCTTCGAAACCTGTGCGCGCCCCACCTGCTCGCTGGCAGCCGTGGCACTCGGGATCGAGGCGCGGCCGCGGTTTTTCGCCCACTCGGTCCAGGCCTGGAGGGCTGCGTAATGGTCCTCGATCATCTCCTCGCCGGGCAGCTCGCTCTCATGCTCCTGGATCATCTCCTCGCCGGGCGACTTGCTCTCGCCGGTAGCAGGCAGGGCTGCAACCGGCGGCGCGTCCGATTCACCGGCCGAGACCGCCGCTTCGGCCTCGAGGTTTCCCCCCCAGCCGACCTCGATCAGCCCCTCCTCGACGCGAAGTGGCGGGCGACTGGGAACCAAGGGCGGCGCGGGCGGGCCTGACTTGTCGGCGGTTGCCGCGCTTCCCCGCGGGCGGCTCTCGACTGCCCCATTCGTGGCGGGAACCTCTCTTGGAGCCGGTTCCGCGGTCACGTCGGAACGCGCAACGACTGGATGAACCGGTGGTTCGGGCAACCGCCGTAGGGTGGCCGGCTCGCTCGTGACGGCGGGTACAGCAGTCGCCCACGATCCCTTCCTCAAGAGTTGCAGCAGTCGCCGCGGGTTTCCCCGGGCGTCACGGTGGAGCTCTTCCAGGATCGCCCGATCGAGATTCCCGAAGCCGCCGCGAGCCTGCACCAGCTCGAGCGACTCATCAAGATCCAGGGAGAGTAAATGGACATGCGTTCGGATGCGTGTCGCCAGGGAGCTCAGGGACCGGGTGGCGAGCATGCGTGCCAGCTTGGTCGGACCCACAAGGATCACCGCGGCGAAACCTTCGGACGCTTCCATTGCGTGGATCATTGCCCGGATCTCGTTCCAGACCTGCACCGGAGTGCTCTGGGCGTTCTCGATGACCAGCAGCCACGATCGGCCGTCGCTCGAATCGTCCTGGAGAGCACGGGCCAGGTCGAGCCGGGCGGCTCCCAGCCGGTCAGCCGCGTTGATTCCAAGGCCGTGGCCGATCAGCCGCAGAAACCCCAGTGCGTCGAGGGCTTCCGACATGTCCACAGACAGCCAACGCCAGTTCGCGGGAAGCTCATGGACGAGCCGGCGCCAGAGCCATGTCTTGCCGGTTCCGGGCTCACCGGTCAGCAAAACCATTTCAGTTTCGTCGAGACCGATGTTTTTTCGCAGTCTCTCGAGCGCATCTCGCCGGCTGGAGACTGGAAGATCCCGCGAGTTCACGCCCGGCCCACAGGTTTCGCCGTTCAGCCCGGCGTTCCGGAATCCTTTCATCACTTCGCACCCCTTTTCTTCCTGTCGAGGATCGCAACGGTCTCAACCCGGCTGAGCAGCTTCATCGGTCCCCGCCGTGACCGGCCGCTCGCGAGATCGACAAGGTGGGTATCCCGGCTTCGAAAACCAGGTCTGCCTTTCTCCAGTAGTTCGGTGTCCAAGGGGTGCCGTCTTGAGCTTAATCGCGAAAGATAAAACGGCCAATGCATGCCTTGCCAGCTTCCCGAGTTGCCCCGTTTCTTCGGTTCTCGGTAGAATCTTGCGTCATGAGAAAACGAATTGTACGTAAAGAGGTCACCGAGGAGCTGGCCGGTGAGTGCCGGCGGACCGCGATCGACTTCGTCGTGAAAGGTGAGCCGTGGCGACCGATTCCAACACCGTCAGCGAGGACAAGATCGGTGGTTATCGGGTCGTTCGGGTCATTCATCCCGGGGCCACGTCGATGGTCATGGAGGTGGTCCAGGACTCGACTCAGAAACGGTTCGCCCTCAAGCAGCTGCTCGCCTCGCGCGCCGAAGACCGTGAAGAGCGCAAGACGTTCGAGAATGAGGCCAAGATCGGCATGGAGATGCGCCATCCGAACCTGGTCCCTGTGTTTGAGTACGTGAAAGGCCCGGTTCAACCCTATTTCGTGATGGAACATTTTCCCGGTTGTCACCTCAAGCTGCCGATCGCCCGGCCCTCCGTATATGCCTTGCCCAAGGCCCAACTGCACCGGATCATGGCACAGGCGGCCACGGCCCTGGCTTACATGCACGACAAAGGATGGACGCATCGCGACGTCAAGCCCGAGAACATCCTGGCGAACAAGTCTGGCGAGGCACGCGTGATTGACTACGCGCTTGCCATGCGGCCCCTCTCGGGTTTGCGTAAACTCTTTGGAGGCAAGATTCCCCGTCAAGGCACCCCGAGTTATATCGCCCCCGAACAGATTCGTTGCGAACCGCCCACGCCGCTCACCGATATTTACAGTTTTGGCATCACCTGCTATGAATTGGCTTGCGGCCGCCCACCGTTCCGGGCCAACTCCCTGCAAGAGCTTCTGAACAAGCACTTACAGGAACGGCCGATTGCGATCACCATGCACAACAAGCTCGTCACCCAGGAATTCTCCGACCTGATCCTGAAGATGATCATGAAACGACCGGCGGACCGGCTCGCCAGCCTGCACGAGTTTCTGACCCGCTTCCGATCGGTCCGGGTTTTCCAGGATGACCCCGGGCCGAGCAATTCCGGAAACGGCCTGTTCTGAACGGGATTCGCCGGGGTGTCGGGCGGCCCGCGATCTCGAGTCTTCTCTTGCCGGGTGACCACCCGGATCTGCCAACGGTTTCCCGCGGTGCGGCCCTGGCCGAGGATCACCCTTTCATGCCCAGTCCCAGCGAGCAGCGTTTACCCTTCGAGGCGCCCATCTACGAGATGGAGCTGCGCCTGGGTGAGATGGAGACCCAGTACGCCAAGAACCGCGCCGCGGGGGATACGTCCAAGATCGGTGAGCAGATCCGCAGGCTGCGGCGCGAGCTGGCCGCGCTGAAGCGCGAGATCTATTCGCAGCTTGACCCCTGGCAGACCGTTCAGGTTTCACGCCATCAGCAGCGTCCCCAGACGCGCGATTACCTCGACCTGGTCTTCGAGCAATTTCTCGAGCTCCACGGTGACCGCGCCATCGGCGACGACAAGGCCATCGTCACCGGCCTGGCCCACCTCGACGACATGAAGGTCATGTTCATCGGCCACCAGAAGGGGAAGAACCTGGCCGAGCGGACGGCGTGCCATTTCGGCTGTGCTCATCCCGAGGGCTATCGCAAGGCCATGCTCAAGATGCGGTTCGCCGCCAAGTTTGGCCTGCCGATCATCTCGTTCATCGACACGCCGGGCGCCTATCCGGGAATCTCGGCCGAGGAGCGGGGCCAGGCGGCAATCATCGCCGAGAGCCTGATGGAGATGAGCCAGATCCGCACCCCGATCGTCTGCGTCGTGATCGGCGAGGGCGGCTCCGGCGGTGCCCTGGGCATTGGCATCGGCGACCGCCTGGGAATGCTCGAGCACACCTATTACTCGGTGATCAGCCCCGAAGGCTGTGCGTCAATACTCTGGAAAGGCAGCGAGCACGCCCCCAAAGCGGCCGCCGCACTCAAGTTCACCAGCCGCGATCTGCTTCGCTTCGGCATCACCGACGAGATCATCCCCGAGCCATCCGGCGGCGCCCACCGCGACCACCGTGAAGCCGCCTCCAACCTCAAGTCCTTCCTGCTGCGCAACCTCCGCGAGCTGAAAGGCGTTCCCCTCGACGACCTGATCGACCGCCGTTACGAGAAATACCGCAAGATCGGCGTCTTCGTCGAATCCATCGCCGCCCCGGAACTCCTCGACGAACCCCAGCTCAACGGCAAGGCCGAGACGACGGTTTGACCGTTGCAACAATGAGCTCGTCGGACTTGGCGATTCATTGATCCATCCATGGCCATTGATTGCGGCCCTGTCCTCACCGACCAGGTCACCCGAGCAGATCTGCTGCGTCAGGCTGGGCGTCCGGGATCTTCGCCAGCACGGCGTCAAACCGACCTGGCCAAGAGATTTCGGTCGCGCGGGCGACGCGATCAAGAGCTCGTACCGGGCTCGTCGAACCGAACTCGTGGCAACTCCTGGACCGCTTTACGAAGCGACTGCTCCCACCGGGCCTGGATCGCCAGGAGATCCGGATCTTGGGCGATGAACCGCCGCTGGCGGGTGATCCGCAACTCGTCGCGGGCGTAGACCAAGAGGTCGAGCGGCGGGCCGACCGCCACGTTTGAGCGCATCGTCGACTCGAGTGAGATCAGGGCATACCGCGCAGCGTCCTCCAGAGACGAGCTCGCGTAACGGACTCCCCAGTCGAGGATGGGGCGGCCGTACTTGGACTCGCCGATCTGGAGGAACGGGGCGTCCTCCGTCGCGCGCAGGG
>JBAUOX010000865.1:0-2315 GCA_049579985.1 Isosphaeraceae bacterium
GGGATCTTGCCACCGATGGCGATCGGAGAATCCGGCGCGGGGGCCGTGTACTGCGAGCTCGAGGAACTGGTCCTCCGCGTGAATGACCACCCCGAGGTGCGTCTGAAGCTGCTGACCGAGGTTTCGCGGGCCTTGGAGGACTGCTCGAGGCTGATGCCGGCGGAGCGAGCGACACTGGCGGAGAAAGTCGAACGCTGGCGTTACCAGTTGCTCAACCACAACGCGGGGCATCTAAGCGACGATCAGTCAGAGCTCACGCAGCGGCTCGACCTGCTGATGAACCAGTTGAGCGGCTCGGAGCCCCGCTCGCCGCGCTCGTTGCTGTCGATTCTCGCGACCACTCGGTCCCAGCCTCTGAGTGCTGAGATCGAAGCCTGCCTCGATCCGAGACGCCCGCTGCAAGCCGTGGAAGCCGCAGCCCGGGTTGTCACGGACCGGCACTTCGCCGCGGGGGACGGTTCCGCAAGCCGCCCGATGCTGCTGTATGCGCCCTTGTACGTGTCGAACCACTGCATCAACCACTGCCTGTATTGCGGCTTTCGCTATCCCAACCCCATGGATCGCGAGCAACTCGACGTCGCCCAGGCAATCGCTGAGGCCGACGTGCTGGGCCGGCGCGGCTTCCGGCACCTTCTCGTGGTGGCCGGTGAATATCCCCGGTTGGTCACAGTCGAATACCTCGCGCGCGTGGTCTCGGTCCTGACCGGTCGAGGCTTCGCGGTCGCGATCGAGGTGGCCCCTCAGAGCACCCTCGGCTACAGCCGGCTCCGCGCCGCGAGTACGGTCGGCGTCACACTTTATCAGGAAACGTACGACCCCGAGCGTTACAGCATCTATCATCCCAAGGGGACCAAGGCCTGGTACAACTGGCGGCTGGAAGGACCGGAGCGTGCCGCCGAGGCGGGCATCCGGCGGATCGGCCTGGGCATCCTGCTCGGCCTGGGCGACCCGCGCGAAGAGCTTGGCACTCTGATTGCCCACGGCCGGTACCTGCTCGAGCGGTTCCCCGACCTCAGGCTCTCGTTCAGTCTGCCCCGGATCCACGATGCCCCCAAAGGTTTCTCGGCGCCGCAGCGCGTGGACGACGAGACGTTCATCCGGCTCTACTGCGCTCTCCGCCTGGCGATCCCTTTCGCCAACCTCGTGCTCTCGACCCGCGAGCCGGCCCACTTGCGAAATCGCCTGGCCCGAACCTGCATCACCCAGACGAGCGCCGGCAGTTCCACGGCACCCGGGGGATACCAGGAGCACGATCGAGACGGCGCCAGCCGTCAGCAATTCCCCGTCGTCGACCAGCGGAGTCCCGAGGAGGTGGTCCGTCACCTGACCGACGACGGCTTTCGGGTCGTCTGGAACCTCAACGAGTTGCAGGCGGGGTGAGGTTTCCGGAGAATCGATCTCGCGGTCACAATTCCATCATTCCGGTCAAGCGGCCGGTGCGCGGGTCGAAGGGAAGTGAACCGTGGGCAACGGTGAGACCTCGAGCCGCATCCTGGGGCGCTTGGCTCAGACCTGTGGCCTGGCCTGTTCCACGATAAGGCCAATACACGCCGCCCGCACTCCACCGCTGGCCACAGCCTTCCACCAGTGCCGTTGACCTGCGGCATGCCATTTCCGATAATTTGGACAGCTGTCACCTCTTCGCGAAACGAACTCACGACCGAACACCCCCTGGGAAATCCTTGGTGCGGTGTGGAGACCGCGGGGGTTGGCCGGAAGAGGTGATTCTTGGATCTGCTTGGCCGGGCTCGCAGCTTGTTCAAGGGGTTGGGGACGCCCTCCGTCGCCAAGGTTCAGTACTACAGCGTGGTCTGCCCGCTGGGCCACCGGTTGCGAGGCCAGCGGACCGGGGGATATCAGGCCTTGCGCTGCCCGTCCTGCGGCGAGGGAATCTTCGTCTTGCCCGCCAGTCCCCTGCCGGAGCCGGTGGCGCCTGAGCGGTCCGCCAGGGCGCGCACGGCCATCGCCGCCCGAGCCGACGTGGACGAGGGCCCGATCAAGCTCAAAGACCCGGCTCAAGGCACGGTCGACGTTGTCGAGCCGGACGATCTGGCGGTCGAGGCCGAGATCATCTGGGACGATGAGGTGGCTGGTGAGGCGTCCCCCGCGCCGGATGGCGGTGCTCGGGATGATGTCGATCGCGCCGGGCCCGAGAAGCCCGCGGCCCTACCTGTTCAGAACATCAATGCTCGATCTCGCCCCGGCCGACCCTCCCCACGACCGGCAGATCCAGAAGTGCGGGCCTCGTCTGCGCCGGCGGCATCCACGGCCAAACCGTCCCCGCGGGCGACTCCGACCGCCGGCCGGCCGGAGGC
>JBAUOX010000866.1:0-9214 GCA_049579985.1 Isosphaeraceae bacterium
GCCGTGATCGCGGCGGAATAGTAAGCCGTTAGGCGGCGAAGACGAGGGACCACCCACCTCGGCAGGGCATCGATGCCGCACCAGGTGCGATGGGCTGTACCGACGGGCGAGGCCGCGATAGACTCGTTACGGGAGGTACGCATGATCTACAAGGTCGCACTTTATCGCTCGGAGGAGGGCTACAGCGTCATGGTGCCCGGCTTGCCGGGGTGCTGCTCGCAGGGGGCCACCGAGGCGGAGGCGTTGGAGAACATCGCCGATGCCATCCGCGAGTACCTCGAAGTGGCTGCGGAACTGGCTGCGGAGGCCGAGGCCCGCGAGGTCGAGGTCGCCGTCTAGCCATGCCCAAGCTTGCAGGCGTCAACCACCTCGATGCGGTCCGCGCCCTGGAGAAGGCCGGCTTCCACGTCCGGCGTCAGGGCAAGCACATCGTGATGACCGACGGCACGCGCATCGTCACTATCCCGCGTCACAACCCGGTCCACGCGATCACCATGGGAACGATCGTGCGGGGCGCGGGTCTGACGATCGATGAGTTCCGTCGGTTGCTGTAGCAGACGTCGCCTAACCGCGCGCTGCAGCGGACCCGGCCCAGCGTGAACCTGAAAAGGAAAGCTACCGGGTTTCAACCCGTGTAGATCGTTACAGAGTTCGCGCCAGGACAGCGACGATGACGCGCTTGGCCCCGGCTTGCTTGAGTGCTCGAGCCGCCGCGCCGCAGGTGGCGCCGGTGGTGAGGATGTCATCGACGAGCAGGATGGTTCGGCCATTCAAGCCGGGATCGGGCCGGGCGCGAAAGGCCTGCCGCATGGCGTCCATGCGGTCCGAGGCGGCCTTGTGGGCCAGGCGATCGGTGGCCTTGATCCGGCGAAGGGGCTGGCGAACGCGCAGGTCAAGGGGGCGGGACAGGCCTTTGGCCAGAGCCTCGGCCTGGTTGTAACCGCGCTGCAGCCGCCGCCGCCAGTGCAGGGGAACCGGCACGGTCCAGGTATCGCGCGGCAGCCGGGCGAATTCGCTTTGCCGGGCTTCCGCGAGCAGGTTGCCCAGCCAGGGGGCCAGCCAGGCGTTGCGCTCGTGTTTCAGCCGCAGGCAGAGGTCGCGGAGTGACTCCGCGTAAGGCGCCAGGGCCAGAGCCGCGTCGAAGCCCAGCGAGCGGCCCCGGCACTCGGCGCATCCTCGCCGCAGGTCGGCGTAAGGGCCGATGGGCAAGGCGCAGCGGGGGCAGGCCGAGGCGCCTGCGGCGGCCGCGGCGTCAAGCAGCCGGGCGCGGCAGGATGCGCACAGGGGACCATGAAGTTCGCCTCCCTCCGTGCCGCAAAGTAAGCATGTCCAAGGGAACACAAGGTCGTCCACGGCCCGGACGCAGCCAGCCAAGCCCTGGGCAAGAATTCGACGCATCGAGCTGGAAAGCGGACGCATCAGGCTCATCTTCGGCGCGCAGCGCCCTCGGTTGTTAGCAGGGCTCTACACGGACCCGCTTTCGGTCCCGCGCTCGCCCGCGGCCAGGTAAGGCCCAAGCCGCTCGCGCAGCTCGTTGCGGGCACGGGCCAGAAGCGACTTGATGGCGGCCGGCGACCGGCTCATCACCTCGCCAATCTCGGCGTAGCTCATGTCCTCGAACTTGTTGAGCAAGACGGCCATTCTCTGGTCTTCGCCGAGGATGTTGAGCGCTTCTCGAACGATCTCGGAGAGCTCGATCCGCCGCATCTGGGATGACGCGGTGGGCTCCCGCGAGGGAACCTGCTGGGCCAACGGCATGGCCGTCTGCGAGTCGCTGCCGACCCCGCTCATGGGTACCGAGGGGTTGCGCCCTTTCGCCCGCAGGTGGTTCAACGCAAGGTTGTTGGCGATCGTGAACAGCCACGTCGAGAACTTGGCTCGCGGCCGATAGCCCTTGCGCGCCTTGTAAATCCGCAGGAAGACATCCTGGCTAAGGTCTTCCGCTTCCTCGAGGCTGCCGACGAGATGATAGAGGATGCCGACAAGCCGATCCTGATACCGCTGGACCAAGGCTTCGAACGCGCCTGGGGTGTCGTCCCGCACCTGGAGCATCAACCTGACGTCAGGGTCTCTCGCCTCCAGTTGCCGTTCCAGAACGTCGAGCTCGCCATGGCTCACAAGCAGGTCCTCCAGGAGACGACGCGGTTTTCCACACTCTATCGCAGTCCGCAATCAAGGAACATCCATCGTCATGGAGGAAACAGGTTCAGGTGCGGGTGCGGGTGGTGTGACAGGCGGGTCGTCAAGGCGACGACGAAGCTGGCCGCAGGCGGCTTCGATGGCCCGGCCCTTGGTCTTGCGAACCGTCGCGCTCACACCCCGGTCGCGAAGCACGGTCACAAACCGGCGGATCGCCTCGGGCTGAGGCCGCTCGAAGGGCAGGCCCGCCACGGGATTGTAAGGGATCAGGTTGACATGCGCCTTGCGCCCCTGGAGCCGTTGCGCCAGGGCCTGAGCATCCCCAAGCCGGTCGTTGACGTTATGCAGCAAGACATACTCATAAGTCACCTGACGGCCCGTGGTCTGGAAATAGAAATCGGCTGCCCCGAGCACGGCGCTAAGACCGATCTTCTCGTTGACCGGCACTAGCTCATTGCGCAGCTCCTCGGTCGGTGCGTGGAGAGAGACCGCCAGGTGGTATTGCCGGTTGAGGGTGGCGAGCTTGCGAATCTTCTCCGGCAAGCCGACCGTCGAGATGGTAACCCGGCGCTGGCTCAGCCCCAAGCCCACATCCGGCGCGGCCGAGCAGAGCCGGTCGAGGGCGGAAATCAGATTGTCAAGGTTTGCCAGGCTCTCTCCCATGCCCATGACGACGATGTGCGTGACCGAGTCGCCGGGCGGCAGGAGGTTTCGCAGCCGGAGTACCTGTTCAACGATCTCGCCGGCGGTCAAGTTCCGCTCAACGCCTTTCAGACCGCTGGCGCAGAAGACGCAGCCCATGCCGCAGCCGACCTGAGTGCTGATGCAGACGGTATGTCGCCGATCTTCAGCCATCAGCACACACTCGATCCGCCGGCCATCGCGACATTCGAGCAGCAGTTTGTCTGTCCTGTCGGGGGAACGGCTATGAAAGGCGATGCGGGTGCTGAGGACGGACCACTCGAGCGCGAGCTGCTGACGGAGCACCAAGGGCAAGTCCGACATTGGCTCGAACGATTCAGCGCGGCGCTGGATCACCCACTCGAGGACTTGTCGCACACGATATCGGGGGTGACCTTGACTGGCCATCCAGGCCTGCAACTCCTCGACGGTCGCCTCCAGGAGGAGGCGCTTCGAGGAAAGCGGCAGTGGTTGTTCCTGGGTTGCGCCGCCGGCAGGTAGCATTTTATCCTCGTTTTCTGGACGGTCCGCAATCCAGCTCATCATCTATTCTAAAGGCAGGAGGCCCGGTGGCCAAGGTGAGGCAAGAACCAGAAGGCAGGGGTAGCCGGCAAGTTGAGACCGATCCGACCGCACTCTGGCCTTTACTCCCGGCCACTCCTACAATGCCAAATTGTACTCCGGGAGGATCTCCCTGCATTGTGAATGGAGCCCGAGGACGTTCCTATCTCATGGTGTCTCGTCATGTCTGCTGCCGACGACCTGATCGCCAGGTGCCGCGTGCCGGAAGGTAAGAAAGTCCAGCTCAAGGATTATGATCCCGACTGGGCAGGCGACCCTGAAGTTCCCAAAAGCGAGCGCAAAAGAGACGCCGAGCAGTCGCTCACCCAGGAGGTTTCGGAGCTGGCCGAAGCCCAGGAACGGCTCTACGCCGCGGATTCCTGGTCGATCCTGATGATCTTTCAAGCGATGGATGCCGCCGGCAAGGACGGCACCATCAAGCATGTGATGTCGGGAGTCAATCCCCAGGGCTGCCAGGTCTTCAGCTTCAAGAAGCCCTCGGCCGAGGATCTCGACCACAACTTCCTCTGGCGGTACACCCGGGCCCTACCCGAACGGGGACGGATCGGCATCTTCAACCGCTCCTATTACGAGGAGGTCCTGGTCGTCCGAGTGCATCCTGAGCTGATCGAGGCCGCGCGGATCCCCAACGTCAAGATCGACGACGACTTCTGGGCTGACCGCTATGAAGACATCAATGCTTTGGAGCGGCACCTGACCCGCAACGGCACAGTGGTGCTCAAGTTCTTCCTGAACATCTCCAAGGACGAACAGCGTAAGCGATTTCTCAAGCGGCTTGAAGACCCCAGGAAACACTGGAAGTTCTCGGCGGCAGACCTCGTCGAGCGCGGCTTCTGGGACGACTACATGAGGGCCTACGAGGAGGCTCTCAGCGCAACCAGCACGAAGCGGGCACCCTGGTACATCATTCCCGCCAATCACAAGTGGGTCACCCGCGGCCTGGTGGCTCAAATCGTTGCCTCGACCAGCGACAGGCTCGATCTCCGCTACCCCGAGGTAAGCCCCGACCAGGAGACCGAGATCGAGCGGGCCAGAAAGCAACTCGAGGCGGAGGGCTGATACGAGTGGACACCTTGCCGTAAAGTCGAGCTGAGAGAAACCTATCAATACGCCGCTGCGGGCTCTCCCCCAGCACTCGCCGTCCACGGTGTCCAGGCCAGCACGACCTGCTCGATCGTGATGTCGGCTTTCTTGGGAGCAAGCTCGATGGCTTCCAGCGCCAGAGCATTGGGCCGGAGCATGGCCTCGAGTCTCTCAACGTCCGCCTGGAACTCGATTTCCAGGTTCGTGAAATTCTCCAGGGCCCGATCCAGCTCGGACTGGGCTGTACCAAGATCACCGCTTTGCTGCATGGCCTTGCCGGCGGCCTTGGCGGCGGACGTGGCCTTGCCTACACTTGTCTTGCTGATCGTCTTCTTGCCGAGAAACGCCCCAAGTACCGAGTTGCCGAACGCAACGGCGGCGTCCCACTTGGCCTTGCTCGCCTGGGCTTGTTCTCGATCCAACCGCTCGCGCGCCTTGCGGATGTCTTCCTGGAGCTTGTTGCGCTTCGACGCGTACTTGACGCGGAGTTCCTCGTTTGCCCTGTCGCGAGCCTCGCGCGAGCCTTGCGAGAGCCGCAGCCGGAAGTCGCGCTGAGATTCCCCGGGCCGGGAATAGGCCTTGAGATCCGGGCACGACCAGACAGTCAGCTTGCGCTCGCGATAAAGGTAGTTCTTCAGGCCCTTGGTGTATTCGGCATAAGACTTGGCCCGGGCCAGTGCGCCGGGCAAGGGACCGAACCGTGCCCCAGGCTCAGGCGTCTTGTTCAGCTCGGGAACGTGATCGGTGTGTGCTTCGGCACCGTCCCAGACATCGACCGGCAGCTCCTCGACGACGGGGCGCAGCAACCCCAGCGTTTCCCAATGGTCGATGCCGGTCTTCTTGCCGGCGTAATGGAGCCGGGCCACGCCCAGAACCGCGGGGCGGTAAAGTAGCTCGGACCCGGCGTCGAGTTGCTCGCGGCGGGGGATGAAGAACTCGGGTACATCGGGCGGCACGACTGGTCGGCTGCCAGCCAACGATACGGATGGAGCCGTACCGGATGTGAAGGCTGGCGTGCTTGCGGACTTCGGGGTAGCCATCGCAGCGCCGGCGGGTGAAGGCGAGGCTGGGCTGAGCGTGAGCGTGGACTGAGCCGCCTTGCGTGGTGCCATCAGCGTCTGGATCTGATCGCGGGTCAAGGGACCGCGCAGGTACGAAAGCGCCCAGCGAGTCTGGAAAACAACCGGCTGGTCTGCGTGGACGTTGCTCATCAGGAAGACGCGGTTAGCCAGGCTGGAAAGGATCTCGTCCATTCGCCGGCGATCGAAGCTATGTCCGGCCGCGTTCGAGGCTCCTTCCAGTCCTTCCAGCACGCGCTCCTTGTCGCGCTTGGTCTGCAACCGGCCCAGGAACCAAGTGCCTGCATTGGAGAGGCCCTTGTAGTCGAGGTCTACCGGGTTCTGGGTGGCCAGTACGATTCCAAGGCCAAACGCTCGTGCCTGTTTGAGCAGGGTCAGCATCGGAACCTTTGACGGCGGGTTGGCCGTCGGGGGGAAATAGCCGAAGATCTCGTCCATGTAAAGCACGGCCCGCAGGCTTGAGGTTCCCGGCTGGGTCCGGATCCAGGCCAGAACCTCGTTCAGGAGAATCGTGACGAAGAACATCCGCTCGCTGTCCGACAGGTGCGCGATCGAGAGGATCGACAACCGCGGCTTGCCAGCAGGGGTATAGAGCAGGCTGCCAACGTCGAGCGCCTCTCCATCCATCCAGGCGGCGAACCCAGGTGAGGCGATCAGATTGTTCAGCTTCATCGCCAGGGCAAACCGCTCCCGGGCAGGATAGAAGGTCTCCAGGTCGATCACCCCAACCTTGTCGAAGGGCGGTGACTGCACCGCATGAATGAAGCCCGCCATGTCGAGGTCGCGGCCAGCTCGCCAGGCCTGGTCTAGCACGTTTGCAAGCAAGATGTGTTCGCGGCCGGAAATGGGGTCTGCCTCGATTCCCAAGAGCGCTAGCAATCCTGAGACCGAGGAGGCAACCCTCTCACGGTACGCTTCTCCCTGACTGACCAAGGCCGGTGGCGGGGCCGCGAACGAGCGAAGAACCGTGAGCGGAAGTCCTGCGCTGGAGCCGGGAGTGTAAATTGCCAGGTCGGCAGAATCCTGGAACCGCGTGATCCGCGTGCCGTCCTGGCCCCAGGTAGCCAGGCCGTCTTGCCAAAGATTGGCCGTCTGCTCGGCAAACTGTTCCCGCGAAAGTCCCTTCCGGTTCGCCTCGTCGGGATCGACCCAGGGTGCGAAGTCCTCGCCACGCAGCTTGGGGAAGCTGAGCAGCAGATTCCCCAGATCTCCCTTAGGATCGATCGCGATCACCGGAATTCCGTCGATTGCCGCTTCCTCCAGCAACGACAGGCATAGTCCCGTCTTGCCGCTGCCGGTCATCCCCACGCAGACCGCGTGCGTGGTCAGTTGCTTCGACTCGTAAAGCACAAGCCCCGAACCGACTTTTCGCTGCTCGAGGTCATACTCCTTGCCCAGATAAAAGTACCCGAGCTTCTCGAAATCCTGATTCTTCATGGAACGTCCCTTGCAACCGCGCAATCGGCTGGATTAGCATGAGGCGGAAACAGGCTGAGTGCGACTGGACAATCGATCTGGTTGCAGAAGGGTTGCTCGGAGTCAAGAGCGGTCTGAGCGAAGTCCACTGGGGTTGACTTCCAGCAATTCGCCCTTGGCATCCGTCTGGGCGGTGATGGTTGACTCAGTAGCCATCGAGGATGTTTCTCTGTCCCCGCATTTCAGCTTGACCCGTTCTTGGTAGTGGTCGATGAAGTGTGCGGAGATCCGGCTCTGGACGACTCTCCAGAGATGATCGATCTGGCTGGCCTCGATCAGGCGATCCACAGCCGAGCCAGCCGATTCTTTGAGCATATCGAGCGCTGACGCCACAGCCGCCACGGCGGCCAGCGAGACTTCGCTCTGGCAGTGCGCATACGTATTGGCGACCAGGCTGATCGACGGCAAGAGGGGCACGGGATCCTCGAAATTGACGTAGCGGAAAATCTTGCCCGCGAATTCCTGTTCAAATGCCCGCGCAGCCGCTTCGTCGCCGATCATCGGCGCGCCGAAGGTGACAACCTCGTGCACCGTGATGAAGTTGCGCTGAAGACGCCAGGCCGCCAGGAGAGCGAGGGCGCCTCCCAGGCTGTGCCCGGTGACCCAGAGCGGACGGTCGTTTGATCCCATCGCCTCAGCCACCGTGGCGAGCAATGGCTCCCAGATCTCGTGCAGCGCTTCCATGAAACCCCGATGAAACCGCGCCCCCACACCGGCCGCGGCGAAATCCGTCCCAATCTGTCCCTCGGGTAGGATCAGGTAGTTGTTGGCGTTGGTGAGTAGCCAGTCCTTGAGCCCGTCCAGCGTGTTGGGCGCCTGAGAGCCGCGAAATGCCACAACCAGCACCTTGTCATTCTGCGCGACATAGACTTGCGTGTTGCCAACGCTGATCAGCCGTGCCTCCAGGCCCAACTCATCACGAAACCTGTCGACTCCGCCCGGCACGTCGAAATACGCCAGGTTGCACGCTCGAGCCAGGAAGAGGGCGTTCCGAGAATCGCCCGGTTTTGTATCGTCCAGTGGCATTGGCATTTCTGGGTTCCTTATCAATCAAGTCCGTCATCTGTCATCTCATCACCCGCCGTCCATTCTTGGCTTGACGCCAGGCCTGAGTGGTTTCTCCGCTCACCCGGGTCCCGGTGAGGTCAAGCTGCAGCAACGACTCTTTTGTGGCCAGCGCTTCTTGAAAACCCTGGTCGGTAATCCTGGTGTTCTTCAATCGCAATGTTTCGAGTGCGGGCAAGTCCTTGAGGATTTTCAGGCCCGCATCGGTCACCTGGGTGTTGTTGAGATCGAGGTCCTTCAGGGCGTTCATTCCCTTGAGCAGCTCAAGCGTCCGGTCCGTCACATCCGGGTTTGCCATCTGCAGTACAGCGACGTCGTGCTTCGATCCCAGGAACGTGTAATCGTTGCGGTCCCAGCCCGTCAGGGTGATGTGCCGCTGGCCATTAACAATCCTCTCTCGAGGCCCAAGATCGATCGGCACCAGCAATCGGTATGCTGGGGGAAACCGGTAACCACCAGGCCGATTCCGATCAACATCAGGGGAGCAAGCCCCTTGCGCCAGTGCCGGAATGCACGCACGATGAGCCCAAGACACCCAACGGCGATCACCGCCAGACCGGCCAAGTTGATGTACGGGGCATAGCTATCCATCTTCGTCAACGTCCCTCAACCAGAGTTCATTTCGTGGCGACGTTCCTTGTCTCCGCGTCGTTGAGCCATGCATTCCGGGAGTCAGCGGTCCAGAGGCAGCGAGCAGCGATCGCGTGTAAGAGCTGGGCGATACCGGTCTCAAAGAAGCGGCCGATGGTACTGATCCGGAAGGTATCGACCCTGGTCAATTGCCCGGATAGATAATCATACCACGGTCACTGAGACGGTGGTAAAACTCGGAGAACTGGATCGCTGGATCCGTGGGTGAACGAAATGCCGTGATGATGAAGCTCTGGATCTCGGGATTGAGGAACGGTACGAGACCAAGACGTCGCATACCGGCCACGAGCGTCCGGTGATTGGTGGCAGTGGCCGTTCACCGGTGTAGTGTACCTGTGCGGCAAGCCGTGCGCGTAATGGTACATTTCCAATCGGTCACAGGGAATAGTAGCCGGGTTCGCGCGATTTCAAGGCCGATTCTTTACGCCAGCAGCGCGCAAAAACAGCCGCCCTGGAGC
>JBAUOX010000867.1:0-2973 GCA_049579985.1 Isosphaeraceae bacterium
CCATCTGTTCAGGCCTTGGATACCGAGCCCGGCGTGCGGCAAGGGCGGTGGACCCCGGCGGGTTCACCGCGATCGTGCTCAACGTTTCGAGAAGGCGGTTTGGAGGGCCGGCGGGAGTGGAACCCCAATCGCCCGGTGAGCCGGGCCCCCGCAGGGGTGGGCCGCTGATCGCGACTTGATTCGCGAGTCCTTCGAGAAGCAACCTGTCCGCACCGTGGCTGAGGCCTGCGAACGCACGCTATCAACGCAACGCAGTGGCACAGGAATTGGCGACGCAGTCAGGAATCACGTTGTTGTACCTGCCGCCGTATTCGCCCAATCTGAACTTGATCGAACGACTGTGGATGTCGCAGACATAGTGCCTCCATCGTTCAAAGCCGTTGATCCTCCCGGCTTCCTGCGGTCGGATCAACGGCGGGGCGGTTAACGCCGCTCCTTCGGCGTGGTGAGTTCGGGTGGATATTCCACGACACCGCGGTGAGACAAGGCCGCCAGCCTGCGGAGTCGCTTCACATCTTGTTTGTCAGCCCAGAGGACCCACAGACGTTGCGCGGGTGTCCTGCGGGAGTGGAGCCATCCCCGCCGCGCCCAGTCGGCAAGTTTGCCGGGGGCGACCGGAATTTCGGCGGCCAGCTTTGGCAGCCACCACTCGTGTGGTCCGAGTTGGTTGACGTACGTCTTCTCGTTCGCCAGGCCACGACGCACCAGCAGTTCGTGGACGAGTTCGGGGTAGAACGCACCGCAGCGCTTGGGCGGAATGAACCCTTCCTGGTTCAGGCATTCGGCGATCCGCGCCGCAGTACAGCCTTCGAGCCGCAAGGCCGCGATTCGATCCATGAGCTTGTCAAAGTCGCGGAGTTGTTCGTAGAGCCGGACCGGACGCACCACCTCGTGTTGACTGGTGAAGCCGCCTTGCCAATGAATGGTGACGTCTACATATTCGCTGCCGTTTTTCACGTGGACCACGACCTTCTCCACCAGGTGCCGGATGATCTCCTTGCGATCCTGGTGAGTCGTGCCGGGGGCGTGCCACAGCGCGGGGAGGTCGCGGGAGAGTGCCGCGATGCGCGCCCGCTCCTCCGGTGAGAGCTGAGGCGGTTGTTGGCGGAGGAAACGGTCGTAATCGTCGCGGACCCCTCGCTCGGCCCGCAGTATCTCCTCCCACCGCTGTTCCAAGGACCGGGCCACGAGACGGTTCTCTGGGTCGACGGCCCGGTAGCGTCGCTGGGCGTCCTCGGCATCGTATCGAGCCCGCTCTAGCCGCTGTTTCCAGTGCTTGTCCAGACGCGCACGATCCCGTTGGACGTCCTCCAGGGCCCGACAGCTCAACTCCAGTGCCGCAGGTTCCAGGGCGCGAAGGACCTGTTGTGTTACAAGATCGTCGACGGCGGCGGCCTTCAGGCCGAAGCACGCCTGTTCGGTCCCCTCGTGGAGGTGCCGGACGCAACTGTAATAGGCCCTGGCCTGGGCCCGGTAAGATGCCTGGAGGCAACGACCACAATTGCCGCAGACAAGGAGACCCGTGAGCAGCGCGGAGCCGTCGCGGGGACTCCCTTTGGAGCCCGGACCGGATCGGTGCTGGCGCAAGGATTCTTGATTCGCCAGGTAGCGCTCCCAGGTGATGTAGGCCGGGAGGCAGTCGCGTTTCAGGACCTTCCACTGCTCCATGGGGATCCAGTTACCGGCGCTGGTGCGCTCCCCGGTGGCCGTCCGGACGCGCTTGTGTGGCCGGCGCCCATAGGCGTAGGCCCCGGCGTAGATTGGGTGCCGTAGGATTTGGAAAACGGTCAGCAGGACCGGGCGACGCCATTCCAGGTTCCCGCGACTGGGCCCGTGGAACGGACGAAAGCCGAGCCGGATGTTGTTGCGGATCAGGTAGTGAAAGACCCCCCAGGCGGTGCCGATCTCGTCGTACTTGTCGAAGATCAGGCGAATGACCTCTCGGACCTGCTCGTCGGGGTCCATCTCGACCCGATCCGAGGAAAGCTTGACATAGCCGGTCGGCACGCGGTGGAAGAGCTCACCGCGTTGGGCCTTGTGCAACCGACCTCGTTCCAGTCGATTTCTCATAGTAACAAGCTCAAATTCGCTGATGGTCCCTTTCAGGCCGAGCAAGAGCCTATCGTTGGTATCCTGGGGATCGTAAACGCCGTCCTCGTCCGCGAGCAACGTCCCGAAGATGGCACACATCTCCAGGAGATTATGCCAATCTTTGTTGTTGCGGGCGATGCGGCTCATCTCGATCCCGAGGATCACGCCGACATGCTCCATGGTAACCTCGGCCAGGATGCGCTGAAATCCGCTCCGCTGGTCGGCGGTCCGGCCGCTCAGCCCTTGATCGTCATCGATGATCACGATGCGATCCCTGGGCCATCCCCAGGCGGCCGCGAGGTCGGCGAGGGCATATTGCCGTTCCCGTGATTCGCGATGGTTGAGGACCTGCTGGGGATCGGATTGGCGCACGTAGACGAGGGAGAGACGATCGAGGTGCCGATCGAGGATCTTGAGAGATCGCAGGACACGGGTCAGGATGGTCGATTCGTGGTGGGCCGGCCTGGCGGGAGCGGCCTGGTCGGCGTGCCTGGTCACATCAAGGCAGCTCATGGTCGGCCTCCTTGTCGGCGGGAGGCCTGGGCAGTTGCTGAGCGACGATGCGGCTGAGGGTCAGGAGAGTACGATGGCGGTCGGCTTGGGGAAGCACTTGCCAGAGGCGGGTCAGCGGGACACGCCGGGTCGGCTCCAATGGGCGCGGGGGGGGACTGGACTGGGGGGTCGATGTCGCATGATGATCCTCTCTGCTTGAGCTGTTCCCGGCGAAGCTGGCTCCAATCCGCCAGCTTCAAGAGCGCCGGAACCGCGATTATCGGGAGCGGCGCTGAGGATCGACAAGGTAAAACTTCGGGTGTAACCTGTTTGTGTCTTCTGCAACCGCCACAAAGGGCCGAACATCGCCGGCATCGATCCCAAGACCGG
>JBAUOX010000868.1:0-22258 GCA_049579985.1 Isosphaeraceae bacterium
GGCTGGTTTTCACTCGACATGTATTGGGCAAACTTCGGCGTGAAGTAGACAACCGCGATCAGAATCCCGACCATCACAAACCAGACGAGTAAATCTCCAAGCTGTCGCATGGTTCCATTCCTCCTGACTCAAAGCATCTCAAAACCGCCTGAAAACAGGACGACCAACCCCAATTCTTGCGCAGGGTCATCCAGCAGCAACAACTGTCGCGCCCAAACCCCCCTTTGCTCCCCGTGGACGCTCGCTGCGCGTTTCGCACCATGAAGGTGAATCTGCACAGCCCTCTATTGATAAAATGGCACAAGAATGAATCCCCGGGCGCGCTTTTTGTGACTTTGATGATGGGAAAAGGCAACACGCCAGTCCTCGGCTCGGGGAGGATTCACGATTTCAGTGAAACCAAGTCCGGAAACAGGAGCCGCCGGCAGCCAACGATTCAGCAACTCCACGGTTTTAGCCCCAATACCTTGAATTAGCAATAAGACACTTGGCCGAAGGAACTTCGGGCTCCCTCTCCCCTCGCGGGAGAGGGTTGGGGTGGGGTGATGAAAAGTTGAGTCGCCTTTGGTTTCCATTTGTCCTGGAATGGACGTCACCGAGGCGGTGCGTTCCCCGTTCCGTCAGGAGCCCCGGCCATCGGGTTCCGGGTATTCAACATCGAAGACATGATGTTGCGGAAAGCAGCATGGCAAAAGGACGTCCCAGTCCCCGGGTCTCCGGCCCTAAAGTTCTCGTTGTCGCTGCAATCGGAAGCGTCGCTAGATCCGTCGCTGTTTCGCCTTCATGAAAAAAACATTGGTTTCCGATTCCGTTTCACTGTAGAGTACTGTGGTGAAAGTTCGGACTCACTTGAGAAAACTGGAACTGCCAGGCTCTGTCCGAACAGTAAACAGTACCAGGACAGACTTGCCTCCTTCTCCGAAAGATTCCTCTCATCGCTCACGGATTGCACTGTGCGAGAGCCAAGATTTCTGGCTTCTGGGCAGTTGATTGCCTGACCCTGGTACGGATCGATCGTTTTCTCCTGGACCTCAGAGTCGCTTGATGAGCACGCGCGATATCGCTGTTTCTTTCCCATCTCCGGGAACGATCCGGCTCGAAAGCCGGTCCCTGTTTGGAGATCCGGACCATCCAAACTGCCGAGAGTTCCTGGAGCGAGTGTTCCAGGCTCGGGAGATCAAAGGGATTACGATCAGCGGCACGGACAGCCCACGGGCTGAGCTGCATTATTGCCCGCGGACATTCAGGCTCGCGGCTGTTGTCAAGGTTGTCACTAGCCTGCTGGCCCCGGAGCCGGCACAGCGATCGTGCGAGGCTTTCTTGCAGGAGGCCGCGGGACCTGGCCGTCCGTCCAGTCCGCAACCGGCGGCCGCGACCGACAAGCCGTTGCGGATCGCCCCCTCGCTGACGGCCCGCGACTTCAGGGGAGTGGTCCGTTACTATCGACACGGCTCTGTAGTCAGCGGCTGGGAGCTCGTATCCGAACTACCCGGCCGGTTGCGGCTCCGCAACTTGGTGCTGCTGCGGAGAAGTCCCCTCTGCCGGGCGGTGGAGCGCGAGTTGACATCCGTGCTGGGGATCGGACGATTCAAGACGAATCCGCTCACCGGCACGTTGCTCTTGAATCACGACCCGCGGCAGTTGTCTCGCGAGCAAGTGATCGAGATTCTCGATGCGGCTCTCATTCGCGTGGAACCTCCGGCGACGCCCGATCAGCCCGATATGAACTTACCGGTCTGCACGGTTTCGCTCCCGCTCGCGGCGGCTGCCCAGTTTGCCGCGCCAGCGCTCTTGCCCGCCGCCGCGTTCCTGTTCATCTATTCATCGATCCCCACGTTCAAGGAGGCGCGACGGATTCTCCTGGAAGAAAAACGACTCGGAGTGGATGCCCTGGATGCGGTCGCCGTGGCCGGGTGCCTCGGGACAATGTCGATTTTCCCGGGAGCGGTTTGCTGCTGGTGTCTGAGCTTCGGGCGAAGCCTCGTGAAGAAGACGCGCGAAAACTCCCAGAGGATGCTGCTTGACGCCTTCGGCAAACAGCCCCGCTATGCCTCTCTGGACCGTGACGGCGTCGAGGTACAGGTGCTTGCAGAGACGCTCCAGAAAGGCGACGTCATCGTCGTCCATACCGGCGACACCGTGCCCGTGGACGGACACATTGTCCAGGGGATGGCCGTGATCGACCAGCATACCCTGACCGGAGAGTCCACTCCCGCGGAGAAAGGGATCGGCGACCGGGCATTCGCCTCGACGGTCCTGGTCGGCGGTAAGATTCACATCGCGGTCGAGCAATCCGGCCGGGAGACCGCCGCGGCGCGAATCAGCCAGATCCTCAGCGACACGGCCGGCTACAAGCTGAGCTCACAGCACAAGGGGGAACGGCTGGCTGACAGGGCGGTGATTCCCACCCTGGCCGTCGGCGCGCTCGGCATGGCCACGATGGGCCCGGTCAGCGCCGTTGCGGTGCTCAACAGCGACCTCGGGACTGGCATCCGCATGGCCGCTCCGCTGGCGATGCTCAGCTCGCTTACGGTCTGCGCTCAGAAGGGCATTCTCGTCAAAGATGGACGGGCCCTGGAGCAGATGAGCGTGGTCGATACGGTGCTCTTCGACAAGACAGGAACGTTGACCCACGAGCGCCCGGAGGTCGGCCGGATCATCGCGACCGCCGGCCTCTCGCGCGAGCGGGTCCTCCAGCTCGCGGCGGCCGCCGAGCGTAAATTCCATCATCCGATTGCCCTGGCGATTCTCCACCGGGCCGAAGAGCTGGGGCTGAAACTGCCGCTCCACGACGACACACAGTACAAGGTCGGCTACGGGATCACAGTCCATGTCGAGGGGCAAACGATCCGCGTCGGCAGCAGGCGGTTCATGGAGCTGGAGGAGATCGCCATCCCGGGTGCCATCCAGGTTGCGATTGAGGAGGCACACCGGGACGGGTCGACCATGGTGCTGGTCAGCGTGGACGGCCGACTGGGCGGCGCGATCGAGCTCCGGGCCGCCGTCCGTGCCGAGGCCCTCGAGATTGTTCGCGGTCTGCGCAGCCGGGGGATCAAGCACGTCGCGATCATCTCCGGCGACCACGACGCGCCCACGCGCAAGCTGGCCGAGTGGCTGGAAATGGACCGTTACTTCGCCCAGGTCCTGCCCGCCGACAAGGCGGAAATCGTCGAACGTCTCCAGCAGGAAGGCCGCAAGGTCTGCTTCGTCGGCGATGGGATCAATGACTCAATCGCCCTCAAGAAGGCGGACGTGTCGATCTCGTTCCGTGGCGCCTCGACGATCGCAACTGACACGGCGCATGTCATCTTTCTGGAGGGTGGACTGGCGAAGCTCTGCGAGCTGAGGGACATCGCGCGCAACCTCGACCGCAACGTGAACCGGAGCTGGTCGATGATCGTCGCTCCCAATGTCTCCAACGTGATCGGGGTCTTCACCATGGGGTTCGGGATCATGTCGTCGGTCCTTACCAACAACGTCTCCGCGCTGGCCGCGCTGGCGAATGGACTGCTTCCCCTGCGCAGGGTCGCAGGCTCTCCGTCGGACCAGACCCACCGGCTGCGAATCGCCCCCGGCGAGGTCGCGGAACGAGACCGGCTGCCGCTCCATCCTCCCTTGATCGCGCGGCGAACGGAAATGCCCGAGACCCGCACCGGCGGCGGTCACGCCCCCGCGGCGTCGGCTTGAGATTCCCGGCTCGTGGAATCGAACCACACCGGCCTCACAGGGTCCGCAGATGGGCGACGATATCGTGGATTTCCTGCGTGGTCAGCACGGACTCTCGGGATTGTCGGGGATGAGGATCGGTCCCGGGGCGTTGCAGCCGGGGATGAATCTCCGGATCAGATCGGCGAGCTGACTCCAGTCGATGGGTTTGCAGATGCAATCGTTACAGCCCACTTTGATGCAATCCAGGCGGTAATCGTCGCTCGAGTGTGCGCTGAGAGCCAGGATCGGACCGCGGAAACCACCATCGCGGATCCGGCGAGTCGCCTCATATCCATCGACGATCGGCATCTCCAGGTCCATCAAGACCAGGTCGAAGGGATTCCCAGCCTGGTAAGCGGCCAGGGCCAGGTCCACGGCATCGCGGCCATTGCCGGCCCCGACGACTTCCAGCCCGAGCAAGGTGAGCTGCCTCGCGAAAATCTGCTGCAGATCGAAATTATCCTCGGCCACCAGGACGCGTGGCGGCAATGCGGAAGGCAGGCCCACTTCTTCCGGCCGCGGAAGCGCGGACCCCGGTGAGGCAAACTTGGTGCCGGCATCCGGCGTGGAAGGTCCAACCTCGGGCACGACTTCCCGATGCCGCGGACCGTCATGATTGCGTCCAGCAACGCCGGTTCCCGGTTCCTCGGAATCGGCAGGACCACCCTTGGTCCATGTGGCAAGGTTGTCAGAGTGTGAACATCTTGTCTCTAAGACCACGGGCGTTAATCCCTGTCCGTCCCGGGACATCATCGCATCATCGATGGAAAAACACAGGCCGGTAGTGCCCGATTTGGCATACTTGGGCGAGAACCAAAACTCACGAGATCGATTCTCGACCAACGACAGCGCGTGGCCCATGGGAGCAATTCACGCCATGGCTGTACATCAATAGACGAGATCGATTCTCGACCAGCGACAGCGCGTGGCGCGGCAGGGATTCAGTTCAATCCTGCTCCGGGCAACAGGAACGAGTGGCGCGGCAAAACAACCTCTTTCGCATGACACCATGGACCAATCATCGCCCGACGCGGCGACAACAAAAACCGCCTCATGTTTAAATCATGTTTCTCAAGGCCAGTCAATATGCAAGGTAGCAACGCCCTGACAAGCGGCAATGGTCGGTCGGATGCGGCGCAACGGTGACAGTTCCAATCTCGACTCCAGACGCCCTTTCCCGGGCCCGACTCACGAGGCAGAATCACCGTGGAGTTCCGTCCCGACGTTGTTCGCGCCGCAGATGGACCTCCGCACCAAATCATTATAGAATGATAATGTTATTATATTAATAATATATTACATACAATTATTTATTAATAATGATCAATTGGCAAGCAGAAGCATTTCCGGTGAATGAGCATCTCCGCAGACGATCCGCCCTCAGCCCTGGCGCGCGGCCCTACCTTCCTGGCGGACCACGGGTTAAGATAAGGCTCAGTTGTTTCTTGAACCTCCGCGGTCGGGGCGCGACCCGGATCGGCTTCTTTTTCCGCGGCCAGGACGTCCGGTTGCCTGCCATCCGGTTCGCAATCGGCTTTCGACACCTCAAGCGAGTTTCTGCGATGAAGATTTCCAGGATGACCCGGATGTCGCTGATCCTGATGGCGAGCATGGGACTGCATTCCGCGGTTGCGGCTTTCGACGATCAGTCTTCTGACGGCACTCGAGAAAGCGCGATCCGTGAGTCGGTCGTCAAGATCACGGCGACCCTGCGCTATCCCGACATGCTCCATCCCTGGACCAAGCAGAGCCCGCGCGAGGCAAGCGGAACGGGAGTTGTCATTGGCGGCAAGCGGATTCTCACCAACGCCCACATGGTCCTCTTCGCCAGCCAGCTTGCCGTGGAAAGCCAGCAGTCCAGCGAGAAGCTGGCGGCCGCCGTGGAAGCGGTCAGCCCAGGAATGGACCTGGCAGTCCTCAAGCTCGACGACGAATCGTTCTTCGACAGGCGGCCTCCACTGTTGCGCGTTCAGACTCTTCCCGAGGTCAAGGACAGCGTGGTGGTCTACGGCTACCCTCAGGGTGGTTCGAGCCTGTCGGTCACCAAGGGGATCGTCTCGCGGATCGAGTTCGCCGGTTACAACGACGGAGTCAGCGGCGTCCGGATCCAGGTTGACGCGGCCATCAACCCGGGCAACAGCGGCGGGCCTGCCCTGGTCGACGGCAGGATGGTCGGCCTGATCTTCAGCAAGCTGACCCAGGCCGACAACATCGGCTACATCATTCCGGCCGAGGAGATCGAGCTTTTTCTCAAAGACGTCGCCGACGGTAAGTACGAAGGCAAGCCCGCCATACACGACTCGCTTCAGACCCTGGAAAACCCCGCGCTTCGGGGCTTTCTTCGTCTCGACAAGAAGTCTCAGGGGATGATCGTGCACACGCCGGCCGAATCCAAGCCCGATTATCCCCTGAAGACCTGGGATGTGATCACCAAGATCGGCGACGCGGAGATCGACAACGTCGGCATGGTGAAGATCAAGCAGAATCTGCGCCTCCAGTTTCAATATTTGATTCAGAAAACGGCCAGGAACGGCAAGCTGCCGCTCACGATCATCCGCCAGGGCAAGCCCCAGAGCATCGAGCTGCCGGTCGTCTCCCGGTGGCCGATGCTGATCGAACCGCTGCAGGGCCATTACCCGTCGTATTTCGTTTACGGCCCGCTCGTCTTCTCGGCGGCAAGCCGCGAGTTCTGCACCGGCCTTGATCGCCCCGGAAGCCCGGTGGCCGCGGCCCTGGCAGTCATGGGCAGCCCCCTGGTGACTCGCCGCGGTGATCGCCCTGCCTTCGCGGGCGAGGAGCTGGTCGTGGTCGCCTCGCCGATGTTCCCGCACGCGCTGAGCAAGGGATACGACAACCCATTCTCCAAGGTGGTCAAGGAAGTGGGCGGAGTGAAGGTGAAAAACCTCCGCCACTTCGTCGAGCTGCTCCGCGACACCAAGAGCAAGTACACCACAATCGCCTTTGACGACCGCTTCTCCGAGACCATCGTCTTCGACCACCAGGCGGCACTCAAGGCCACCGACGAGGTCCTCTCCGACAACGGCATCCGCCAGCAGGCCTCTGACGACCTGATCACGGTGTGGAAGCAGAAGTAGATTCCGGTGCGCGTTCCTTGACGCCAGGGCCGGTTGGTACCAGGGCCGCCGATCCACCAGAATAGGATCGACTGATCGTTCCCCGTTTGGTTACGATGAAGGGGTCTCACATCCCCCGTGCCTCTCTCAAGCAAAGAGGTTACGCATGACAGCAGTGCTGCGGCGCGACCTGGTTTCTCCACGGATCGAGGAGCGACTGCGGAGCGGGGATCTCACCAGCGCGCACGTTGAGGCCTTTCGTGAACGCTCTTCCTGCGTTTCAGCGGGTTACGAGCTGGCTCGAAACCGCAACCGCGGCCGAAGTTGAAGGTCTGAATCTCACGACCGTTGATGAACTGTGAGACGGCTCTCTTTCCCGTCGTGCAAGTTGCCCATCGCCCCTTGCAATACGCACGACATACCGGGACCTCACGGGCGTCGGATCGTCCAGCGACATCGACGTAACCTTCTGGCGACGTGTGTCTTGGATCGCGTCCATGGGTCTGGCACGGACCTTGCCCTTGGTTGCCTCTCAGAAATACCTGAATGCGGAAGCTCAAAGAGAGGCAAAGCCATGAACGACGCCGCGTCGGTCCTGATTGTCGACGACGAGCCAAGTATTCGCCTGATGTTCCGCACGGCACTTCAATCGGCCGGTTACGATGCCGTCGAGGCGGGTGACGGTCCGTCGGCGCTGGCGCAACTTCATGAATCACCGCCCGATGTGGTCCTGCTGGATCTGAAAATGCCCGGGATGGACGGCATGGAGACGCTGCGGCAGATGCGCGAGCGAGGCGACGACACTGCCGTCGTGATCGTCACGGCGCACGGCAGCATTGCCGATGCAGTGGCCGCCATGAAGCTTGGCGCCGTCGATTTTGTGACCAAGCCGGTCACGCCCGACGGTCTGCGCCGGGTGGTCCGCGAGGTCATCTTGCGGCACGGCCGACCCGAGCCGCCGGCGCGTCCAAGTCGCGGTCCTGATCCACCGCCAAAGCAGAAGCCGGTTGCTCAATCGCCCACGCTCGTCGTGCCGCTCGCTCCGCCCGCCGTCGATCTGGCCCCGGTGAAGCGCGCACTCAATCAGCGCGACTTCGCCCAGGCCGAGCGGTTGCTCGAATCCGTGCTCGACCAGGCTCCCGATTCTCCCGAGGCCCTCACCCTGATGGGCGTGCTCCATGAGTGTCTGGGCCAGGTCCACGCCGCCTATCACTCGTACCGCGCGGCCCTGGAGTGCGCGCCTCATTATGGCCCGGCCCTCGAGAACCTGAAGCGCTACTGCGAGCAGTTTGGTCTCGACTTCCACAGCAAAGCCATCAACCCCTGCGCCAGGTGAAACAACCACGGAAGGCATGTGAAACGCATTCCAGGAATGCCTACCGGGAGAGAACGCCGATGGCTCGCGTTCGAGACGTCCGGCCAGTGCCCCACGGCCCTCACTCTTCCCTTGCCGACGGCAACCGCCAGGGACATGATGCACACGAGTTCCGACGGTAAGAGGATGTACGTCACGAACTCGTTGCTCTCGACCCTCGACCACTCCGGACGGTTCTACGTTCGCTTGGTCCACGTCGGCCCCGACGGCATGAAAGTTGACCCTTTCTTCAACATCGACCTCAACACGTTCCCAACAGGAACGGCTCGTGGCCATGATATGCTTCTGAATTAATTCGCTGGTCGCGAACCCATGGGCAGCAAGGCGATCTTACCGCCGAATCCTGCGAGCCCCCGCTCGGACATTCATGTTAGGGCGAATGCCGGGGTACGGCAGGGACAAAAACGACAGGGGTTCAAGGACAATTGGGGCCAATCATCCGCTGGGTTTAGCCCCTTTTCATGGCCCTACAGATCGTCTGCGCCGGCCACTTGCTGAGGACGTCGAGACGGTTGAGGGCCGCAGATGCCTACCGGATGATGCAAGACTATCTTTGGCGTAGGATCTCATTCGACATTCGACAGACCCAGAAAGTCGATCGTGACGATTGCAACGAGCGGAACGATTGGCCCGAAAGGCCGATAAGGAACGGGGCGATCAGTCGCTTGCATCACCCGAGCTGATCCCCTACGATGTACATTTGGATCAACAGTTCAGGTGGTATGCGCGGAGGTCGCATGTACGGACTCATTCATGACGGCAATGCCGGTTAATGCTGGCTCTATCAAGCCGTATCTGCTGAACGGATGCGGGTATGGTACGCATTTGGTCCAGGATAATTTCCACTATGCAGGCGATCAAACCGTCAAGTTAGCGGCCTTCTCCCACCTCCCTCTCGACGCCCGCTCCGCGTGCATCGCCGCCATCGACTGCAAGACCGACAATCCGAAAGCCGAGGTGCTTCAGCAGCGCGAACTTGGGGCTCCCCTCGTCTTCACCTCGTTCCGAGATACGCTCCAACTCTGGAAGCCCGGCCCGAACGACGCGGAATGCCTCGAAGCGGGCCTGACCGCCGGGCAACTGAACGGCTTCTTTGCCGAACATGAGGCCGACTTTGCACCCGGCCGGATCTACGAGGCCAAAACCCTAGGACGCATCCCCGGCAGCGGTCGCCAACTCGATAGATTCGTGGATATCAGACTTCTCCCGTTCGTCGAGCACCTGATCGGTTCCAGGCTCACCGCCGCGGTCACCGCTGCGGTGGCAGAACTGAAGGGGGCGTTCGGATCTCAGGAGTTAGATGAGGCCCAGCAGGAGTGGATACTCAAGTCCACGTTCCGATTGCTCGCCGCCAAGATCCTCAAGGACAAGAGGGTATACGGCTTCATAACGCTCGATCTGCGGAATCTGGACGACGTTTTCGAGCGAGTCCAGAAGCACTACGGCTCGAAGGAAAAGGTCTCGCTAGGGGGTCCTCGGCGGCGTGAGGCGCTCACCAAAGCCGCCGAAGTCTTCTCGGGCTTCGGCAACCTCCGCAACCTGACCACGGAAACCTTGGCGGGTGTTTATGAAGAGGCCCTCATCACGGAAGCAACCCGCCAACTGCGAGGCACGCACGGAACACCGTCGTATCTGGTCGATTACATCGTCTGGCAGTTGGCCCATTGGATCGAGAAGATCGATCCCCGCGACCTATACGTCTTCGAGCCGGCATGCGGCCATGCTCCATTCCTCGTTGGTATGGTCCGGCTTCTTCGAAGCATCGACTTGGGGATGGATGCCGAAGCGACGAGCACGTTTCTCAGAGAGAGGCTGGGCGGCATCGAGAACGATCGGTTCGCGTTGGAGATTGCGAGGCTGTCGCTAACCGTGGCGGACGTGCCCAATCCGAACGGTTGGGATGGGCTAAAGACAGCCAATATGTTCACGGGACAGAAGATTGAAGAAGAAGCGAGACGTTGCCGGGTCTTGCTCGTGAATCCGCCGTTCGAGGGCACGAAGCCACTGAGGGTTTTGCAGCGCACCCTTCCCCATCTGCCGGTTGGTGCTGTGTTCGGAGTCGTGGCGCCGGCGAGTCTGCTCTACAGCCCGAAGAATCAGTCACCCAGCCTCCGTGAATGGATAACCGGGAATTGCCAGCTTTCCGAAATCTCCCTATTTTCCGACGACGTGTTTCGGTTCGCGGATCAAGAGATCGCGGTCATCTTGGGTCGGAAGCATCACGGAAGGGTTGAAGGGCCAGTCACTACGAGGCTTCGGCGGGTCCGAGAGGAGGACGCCCAGGGCTTTGAGGAGAGGTACTCGTTCACTACCGATCGGATTGTTCCCCAATCACAGATTGCCGCCCAGGACAAATCGATTCTTTGGGTGCCTGAACTTCAGGAGGAGGTGTGGTGCTGGTTCAACACCTATCCGAGGTTGTCCTCTATCGCTCGCTTGAACCAAGGCCTCCAGTACAAGGGTCGGGGTGATCTTCCGCCAGGAGCCATCACAATCAGCGATAAGGAGTTTCCGGGGTCGATTCGCGGCTTCACAGGATGCCGAGGGAAGCCCTTCATCCATCAACTCCCAAGTGATAGCAAATATCTAAATCTAGACAATTCAGTGATTAGGCGGGCTTTGTCGGGTGCCGAAGTAGGCACACCTCAGGTGCTTATCAATCATGCGCCCACGAATCGAATGATCTGGAGGATTAGAGCATTCATTGACAGGGAGGGTCATCCGGTGCTAGGCCAACTCATCACGGTCCGACCGATCGCCCCTGATCACAGCCTGGAATACCTTTGGGCACTCTGTATCTCGCCGATTGCAAATGCCTATGCTTACGATCATTCCCTAAAAAGGCACATCCTAGTCGGTACCATGAGGGAGATGCCGGTTCCTCGTGCCGACCAAAAAGATATCCGTCGCATTACCCGATTAGTGCTTGACTACTTGGAAGCCGCCAATCGATTCGATGAGTTCTCCGATGCGAACGGGACCCAACGTTTCCCGCTATTCGATCGCTCGGCATCAGACGCCGGAGACAAGCGTAAACTTCACCTGCTCCTTAGCCAGTTGGATGCGGAGGTGTTGCGTCTCTACGACTTGCCGGCACGGGCGGAGAGAAGGATGCTCGATCTTTTCGATGGCAAAGAGCGGCCCGGTGTGCCTGCGAGCTTCGTGGGCTACTACCCGAAAGTAGTCACGCAAGCGGTTCCTCTCTACGCTTATCTCTCCGGCTCCTATCAAGCCACACTCCGAGGCGGGTCGCCCGACCTTCCTCAAGACCGACTCGATCGCTACGATGCGCTTATCGACAAACAGTTGGCCGACGAACTCTCAGAACAGGAGGGCGAGGAACTGCATCGGCTCCAGGCGGAGGTTGACGGTAGAGACTATGCTGCCCAGGCACCGGACACCACTTGGCTGGAGTCCATCGAGGAGGCACAGCGGGAGTCAACGCTGACGCTGGGCGAAATCGCGAACAACCTGATCGATCTTTCTCGGGACGGATTACCGCGCGATGAGAATCTAGCGCCCTGATGACCCTGCACCAGGCAGCAAGTACGCGCAGTATAAACCGCATTTACAGCCTCTCTTTCGATACCGCTGCACCTATTGTCAGACTCACGAGAAGTGGCGCGGTGGGTTCGAAGGCATGACTGTGGACCACTTCCTACCTCGGGATCGTTATCAACACCTACTTCATGAGTGGTCAAATCTCTATTACAGTTGCACCGCCTGTAATTGCTACTACAAGAAGGACCATCCGACAGAGGCAGAAGAGGCGGCGGGTGATCGCTTCGTCGATCCTTGTCAGGACGACCCGGATGACCACTTCCGCCTGGTCCGCTGCCCCAAGACCAATCAATTGTGCTGCATCAAAGCATTGAGTGACGCGGGCCAATTCACGCTAAAGATCCTGAAGCTCCACGCACGACCGCAGCTTCGCGATCATTGGCGCGAACTTGAATTGGCAGAGCGGAAGGAACGGAAAAACCTGCATTCGATCGAAACCTCGATCAGGAAGTTGAACATCGTCATAGAGAAGAAGGGGGCTTCACCCGAGACGGCGAGCGTGCTATCTTGCCTCTCTGAGCAATGGAAGGCCGCCCTTGAACGATTGGATGATATCGTCGCACAGCGACCCTTTCCGGCTGAATTATGAATCGGTTGCTGCCGACCAGTCGGCATGTTCGCATCTTCAGGCGTGCCGGTAATAGCCATGGCCAAGCCGCTCTCAAGAAGTTCGCACGCTAGTCCGGGAAGATGGCCCAGGGGTAACAACCGGGGGTAACAATTCCCCTGTTCCATAGTGTGATCGCAACGGATATCAAGTTGCCGCCAGTTTCGTTGCAAATAAGCCACGCGACAAGGGTTATGCCCTAAATGCCGCCCCGAGCAGAAGTTGCGAAAACGGACCTTCCCAAATGATCCGCTTCGCCGGTCACGCTCCGTTCCGGCTGCTATCCTTACCGACGAGCTCGTCTACACCGAGGCCGATCGCCGGGCTGACACCTGGCGCAGTCTGAAGGCGACCCTCGCCTGCTTCGCCGTGCTCTCGACCATCTTCCTCACCCTGGCCGGTCTGCTCATGGTTCTCGGCCAGCATTGAAGAAGATGTCGGCGCCGCGGACAAGCGTTGCGCACCGTTCAACCCGCCTGATCCATCCGTGCCGTATAGTGGACGTTGCATCGGGAGCGACCTCGGCATCAGGCCGGCGATTGGCTCATTGACACTCGGTCCGGGGCACCGTAGCTTGCAGGTGGATCCAGTGCGAGTCATGGGACCCAGGGCTATCCGCGTCGGGTCTCGGGCGGCAGGATTGCTGGAACCGTGACCGATCCAGGAGGTCTCGTATGTGGATAGCAATCTTGACCAATGAGTACCCGCCCCACGTGTATGGAGGCGCAGGGGTCCACGTCGAATATCTCACCCGGGAACTGGCCAGGATAGAGCAAGGGCGTCATCGCGTCTCGGTCATCTGCTTCGGCGACCAGGACATCCGCGACGGGAACCTGACCGTCCGGGGGATCAACCCGAGCTTCGAGCTGCCTTGCCAGGACCCCCGGCACAAGAAGTTCCAGGAGACGATGCTCAGGGACCTGGTCATGGCGGGGATGCTCGAGGGCGTGGATATCGTCCATTGCCACACGTGGTACACCCACCTGGCCGGCTGTCTCGCCAAGCAGCTCACCGGGGCGAGCCTGGTCCTGACGACGCATTCGCTGGAACCCCACCGCCCCTGGAAGGTCGAGCAGCTCGGCTCCGCGTATCGAGCGAGTTCCTGGATCGAGCGGACCGCCTACGAGAATGCCGACGGCGTCATCACCGTTTCCGAGGCGATGCGCGAGGACGTTCATTCCCTCTATGGAGTTCACTACGACCGGGTTCGGATCATCCATAACGGGATCGACTTGAGCGAGTACAAGCCGACTCCCAATCGGGCCGTCCTGGCCAAGTATCAAATCGACCCCCAGAAGCCGTTCGTACTCTTCGTCGGCCGGATCACCCGCCAGAAGGGGATCATTCATCTGGTCGACGCCGTGAAGTACATCCGGCCGGGCGTACAGGTGGTCCTCTGCGCGGGGGCCCCGGACACGAAGGAGATCGGCCGCGAGATGGAAGAGCGGGTGGAACAGGCTCGCCACGACGCCGCCGTGCCGATCATCTGGATAGCCCAGGTCCTTCCCAGAGAGGAGATCATCCCCCTCTACACACACGCATCGGTCTTCGTCTGCCCGTCCGTCTACGAACCGTTCGGGATCATCAACCTGGAGGCCATGGCCTGCGAGACCCCCGTCGTCGCCTCGGCGGTCGGCGGCATCAAGGAGGTGGTGATTCCCGGGGAAACGGGATTGCTGGTGCCGTTCGAGGCGACCAGCCGCACGAACTTCGAGCCGAGAGAACCGGCGCGATTCGTTCACGACCTGGCAGCCGGCGTCAACCAGCTTCTCGACGATCCCCAGCGCCGCCGGGAGATGGGCCTGCAGTCGCGCGACCGGGTCGAACGGCATTTTAGCTGGTCCAGCATTGCCAGGCGCACGCTCGATTTCTACTCTGAGCTCGTGCACGAACACGCCCCCAAGGCGTCCGAGACGTCCTGATCAGCAGCCTTGCGCGTCGACCCATGCCCGCAGCAGGACCGCCCCCGGGCCGTGAAACTCGATCCTGGGTGCCGGCCCGGAGAGATCCACGCGCGGAGCCGAAGCACCCGGGGCGAACGGGGGATCCTCGGTCGTGAGGATGAGATCCCAGTGCCGGCATGGCGAGGAAAGCTGATCCTGGAGCGAGAGAGTCCCTGAGCCTCGGAGCCGGATTACGACCCAGAGCGAACGTCCATGGTCGGCCTCGCGCCGCAGAAGCAGCGAGTCGTCGTCGAGGGCCAGAGCCTCGAAGCTGCCCTGTCGTGAGCAAGAAAGCGCAGGCTCCGTCCGCCGCAGCCGAAGCAGGGCCTGATAGAGCCTGAGCGTTCCGGCATGCGGCTCGCGATCTCGCTCGGCCCAGTCGATCTTGCAGGCGAGGAAGGTCTGCTCGGACTGGCAATCGGGAATCTTCTCCAGCCCGGCGGGATCGGCGAAGGCTGCGTAGTGCCGGAACTCGTGGCGCCTGCCCTCCTTGACGAGCCGGCCCAGCCCGGCGTTGTGGTCGGTGAAGAAGAGGAACGGGGCGGTCGCCCCCCATTCCTGCCCCATGAACAGCAGAGGAGTGGCGGGCGCGGTGAGCAAGAGTGCGGAGGCGGCTCGGTACGTGGCCGGGTCAAGCTGATGGTTGAGCCGCTCTCCCATTGCCCGGTTGCCGATCCGGTCATGATTCTGCAGGTAGAAGATGAAGCGGTGGGGCTCGAGTCCGGCCGGGTCCGTTCCCCGGTCGTAACCTCGGTGGATCGAGTAGGCGCCGCAGAAGAGCCACCCGCGGTTGATCGTCCGGGCCAGGTCCGCCAGAGAGCCACGGAAATCGCGGAAGGCCCCATCCGAGTCGCCGACGAGGTAGCGGCGCAGCTCGTGGTGAAAATCATCCGACCAGAGCCCATCGAGTCCCCATCCCCCCTCGGATTCGGCCCGGACCATCACCGCGAGGTTGCGTGGGTCCTCGGCGATGAGGAGGACCGACCGATCTCTGATCGACTCCCGTACGAGCGCCGCGAGCTCCGCGAGAAAGTGGTGCGGGCTCTCGTCGAAGAGATAGTGCGTCGCATCCAGACGCAGACCGTCCAGGTGATACTCCGAGAGCCAGCAAAGTGCGTTCTCGAAGAAGAAGGAGCGCACCTGGTCACTTTGTTCGCCATCGAGATTGACGGCAGGCCCCCAGAGAGTCTGGTGGCGATTCGAGAAGTAATAGGGGGTGAACTGGGCCAGGTAATTGCCGTCGGGGCCGAGATGGTTGTAGACGACGTCGAGGAGGACGGCCAGTCCCAGCCGGTGCGCTTCATCAACCAGGTTCCGGAGGTCATCCGGCCTCCCGTAGCATCGCGCCGGGGCGAACAGGCTCACGCCGTCGTAGCCCCAGTTCCGGCTGCCGGGGAAGTCGGCCACGGGCATGAGCTCGATCGCGGTCACGCCCAGCCCTGCAAGCTGCGGAAGCCGGCGGGTCACCCCCTCGAAGGTTCCCTCGGGCGAGAAGGTGCCGACGTGCAGCTCGTAGATGACCAGGCTCTCGCGCGAGGCCCCTTGCCAGCCCCGATCGGTCCAGGAAAACCGGGCTGGATCCATGACCTCGGATGGTCCGTGGATTCCCTGGGGCTGGAATCGCGACGCTGGATCGGGGAAGGGGCCCTGACCGTCCAGGCGATATCGGTAAAGCGCTCCGGCTCCCAGGCCCGGCACGAACCCGGAGAACATCCCATCCGGAGACTCACCGAGGTGAATCACCCGGTGCTCGGGGTCCTCAATGACGACCTCGACCTCCCGCTTGCCGGGGGCCCAGACCCGGAAGAAGACGCCATCGCCGTGGGGACAGGCGCCCTTGGGCGGTGGCCGGCTCATTTCGGAGCCTTCTTGAAGATCAGGACGGTCAGGGGAGGCAGGAGCAGGACGAGCGACTGCGGTTGCCGGTTCCAGCCGATCGGCGATGGGACCAGCCCCCCCATGTTGCCCAGGCCGCTGCCGCCGTAAATCGTGGCGTCGCTATTGAGGATCTCCTCCCAGCGCCCGCCCCGCGGAACTCCCACGCGGAAGTTCCGAAAGACCTGACCGCTGAAGTTGCAGACGACCAGGGCCTGGTCGTGCTCCGCCGAGCCCTTGCGGAGGAAGGCGAGCACGCTGTCGGCGGCGTTGTCGGCCTCGATCCAGGCGAAGCCATCGGTCCGGCAATCCAGCTCGTGGAGGGCTGGCTCGGCCCGGTACTGCGTGTTGAGGTCGCGCACCCACCGCTTCAGGCCTCGATGTCGTGGGTCTTCCAGGAGGTGCCAGTCGAGGCTGGTGTTATGGGCCCATTCCTTCCACTGGCCGAATTCATCACCCATGAACATGAGCTTCTTGCCGGGTAGCGCGAACATGTAGCCATAAAGCAATCGCAGGTTGGCGCGCTTTTCCGACTCTTCCCCCGGCATCTTGGCCAGGAGCGATTTCTGGCCCGGTTTGGAGTCGTCGTGCGAGAGCGGCAAGAGGTAGTTCTCGTTGAAGGCGTAGTGCATCCTGAAAACGAGCTTGGTGTGGGCTTGCGGCCGCTCGGTCGGCTTCAGGGGCATGTACTCCTGGAGCGTGTCGTGGACCCAGCCGAGGTCCCACTTGTAGTCGAAGCCGAGTCCGCCGCTTCGTGCCGGCCGAGTGATGTCGGGCCGCGCCGTCGCGTCCTCGGCGAACGTCAGCACCCCGGAGTGGTCCTCGTGGACCTTCTGGTTCACCCCTTGGAGGAACGCGACGGCCGCGAGGTTCTCGTTGCCGCCGAACATGTTGGGCTGCCACGTTCCCGGCTCGCGCATGAAGTCGAGCCGGATCATCGCTTCCACCCCGTCGACCCTCAGTCCGTCGAAATGATACTTCTCGAGCCAGAACAGGGCGTTTGCGGTCAGGAAGTTGACGACCGGGGGGCTCTCGAAGTTGTAGGCGTAAGTTCCCCAGACCGGGATCTTCCGCCTTTTGGGGTCGGCGGGCTCGTAAAGGTGGGTGCCGTCGAACTTGGCGAGGCCGTGCGGGTCGGGGGCGAAGTGGGCGGGCACCCAGTCGAGGATGACCCCGATCCCCGTCTGGTGCAGCGTGTCGACGAGGAACATGAGGTCATGGGGCGTGCCGAACCGAGCCGAGGGGGCATACAGGCTGACTGCCTGGTAGCCCCAGGACTCCGCGGCCGGATGTTCGAAGATGGGCATGAGCTCGACGTGCGTGAAGCCCATCTCGGCGGCATACTTGGCCAGCCGCGGGGCGGCTTCACGGTAGGTCAAGAGCCGATTTCCCTGCTCGGGAACACGCATCCAGGAGCCAAGGTGCACCTCGTAGATCGTGATCGCCGCGGTGATCGATTGGCGGTCGCCACGGCCGGCCATCCACGAACCGTCGCCCCACTCGTAGAGTGACGGGTTCCAGACTTTCGAGGCGGTCCCGGGGGGGGGCTCGGCGGCGAAGGCGTAAGGGTCGGCCCGGTCCAACCGCGAGGTGCCGTCGGCGGCGACCAGCGCGAATTTGTAGAGCGCCCCCTGTCCAATCGCCGGAACGAAGCCGGACCAGACTCCGGTCCTGCCCCTCCGTTCGAGCGGATTCACCGCCGGGTTCCAGCCGTTAAAGTCGCCGATGACGGAGACCTCGCGGGCGTGCGGGGCCCAGACGCCGAAATGGGTGCCGGATGAGCCGTTAAGGTCAAGGACATGGGCCCCCAGCTTCTCGTAAATCGAGTCGTGGGTTCCCTCGCCGATCTGCCGCAGGTCCGAGTCACTGATGATGATCATCGCTGGCCAAATGGTCCTTTCCCCGGTGCCGCACCGCGGCCGCCCAGTGTGACGCTAGCATAATCGCCGTCGGTTTCTGGTTCCAGTGCTCGACGCCAACTGCCCTGGAGCTGTCTGCCAACACGGGGTCTCCCGGGCTTTCCGGCCCGCCCCGGCTGATCTGGTATCACATCATCACATGAAGTAGTCAAAGTCTTGCTCGGTGCGGAGCTTCCGCCGGACCCGCAGGATGTGAGCGGGGTTGACCTGGGGGTCGAGCTTCACGAAGTTCGTCGCGCCGTGCCAGAGGAACCGCTCATCGCTGATCAGGTCGTGCACCTGGTACGATTCGACCAGCCCCGAGCCCAGGTGGAGATCCTGCACGGGGAGCCGCACCCACCCCGAGTGGGTGTGGGACGGATCCAGGTTGACGATCACCACGATCAGGTTGGTCATGTCCGGGGTCGACTTGCCGTAGCAGATCAGCGCGTCGTTATCGATGTCGAAGAACCGGAGGTTGCGGTTGTACTGGAGCGCCGGATTCCCACGGCGGACCTCGTTGACCCGGGCGATGTAATCGCGCAGGCTCCAGGAGACGTCGAGGTCCCAGTGCGTGATCTGGTACTTCTCGGAGTTGAGATACTCTTCCGAGCCGGGCCGTACCGGCGTGCCGACGCACTGCTCGAAAGGCGGCCCGTAAATGCCGTAGCTCGCCCCCAGGGTCGCGGCCAGGACAAGGCGGGTCATGAAGGCCGGCCGGCCGCCGATCTGGAGATGCTCGGGAAGGATGTCGGGCGTGTTGGTGAAAAGGTTGCCGCGCATGCACTCGGCCGATTCGCCTTGAGTGAGCTCGGTCAGGTAGTCGGTCAGCTCCTTCTTGGCATTCCGCCAGGTGAAGTACGTGTACGACTGCGAGTATCCCCCCTTGGCCAGCCGGGCCATCACCTTCGGCCGCGTGAACGCCTCGGAGAGGAAGATGGTCTCGGGATGCCGGGTCCACACCTCGGTGATGACCCAATCCCAGAAGCGGAAGGGCTTGGTATGGGGGTTGTCGACCCGGAAGATCGTCACGCCGTGATCGATCCAGAAGAGGAACACGTCGCGGAGCTCGGCCCAGAGTGCCTTCCAGTCATCGCATTCGAAATCAATCGGGTAGATGTCCTGGTACTTCTTGGGTGGGTTCTCGGCGTACTTGATCGTCCCGTCAGGGCGGTGGCGGAACCACTGGGGCTGCTCGCGCACATAGGGATGATCGGGCGAGCACTGGAAGGCGATGTCCAGCGCCAGCTCGATGCCGAGTTCCCGTGCCTTCCTCACGAGGCGACCGAAGTCCTCGATCGTGCCCAGTTCGGGGTGGATGGCCTTGTGGCCCCCCTCGGGGCCGCCGATGGCCCAGGGGCTGCCGGGATCGTTCGGGCCGGGGGTCAGCGTGTTGTTCGGTCCCTTGCGAAAAGCCCGTCCGATCGGGTGGATCGGCGGCAGGTAAAGGACGTCGAAGCCCATCTCCGCGATGTAGCCCAGGCGCGCCTCGACGTCGCGAAACGTGCCGTGGCGGCCTGCGACCGGGGACGCCGACCGAGGAAACATCTCGTACCAGGCCCCGAATCTCGCCCGCTCCCGCTCGACCATGATGCGGAGCGACCGGTCATACGTCATAGCCGCGCGCCGGTCGGGATACCGCGCCATCCGCTCGACCACGTCCTGCTTCAGGCCCGCCCGGACCCGTGACTCCTGGCTCTCCGTGCCCGCCAGGAACCGGGCCCGCTCGCGCAGCCAGTCGGCATCGGGGCCGGTGGCGCGCTCGGCCGCCTCGCGGAGATGCTCGGCCCCCTCCAGGAGCTCGCTGGTGAGGTCCTGCTGGCCGGCCTCGTGCTTCTTGATCAGCTCCTTGCGCCAGGTGAGATAGTGATCGACCCAGGCCTGGATCGTGTACTCGTGCCATCCTCGAGCCGTCACCGTGAACCGGCCGGTCCAGCGGTCGTTGGCCAGCAAGGTCATGGGGACCTCGTCCCACCCGGTCGCGCCGGTGGAACGATGACGGAGGACGGCCACGATCACATCATGCCCGTCGCCAAAGATGTCGGCAGCCACCACCAGCTCCTCCCCCACCGTCCGCTTGATGGGGAATCGCCCGCTGTCAACCTCCGGAGAGACTCCGGCAATGATCACTCGCGACGGAGCCCGGTCACGCACCCCGTCCCCGTCCCCCTGCGCCTCTGCTGCCGATGCCATGATTCGCTCTCCGTTCTCCTAACCTTGGCTTTTTATGCGTCGGGTAGGTTCCTGCTTCACAGCGGCCAGTTTCGTTCGGGGCTTGCGTCCCGAGCCAGAGCTGGCCGCTCCATTGCCATGTTCGCATGGCAAGATCGCCGTATCTTTCGATCCGACAATCCAGGCTGTCGCCGGTGAACTCTCGGCGAGACTTGCTAAATTTTGAGCCGCATTCCGATCGCGCTGGTGAACGGCGCCACATTCGGGGCACGTCCGGACGCGATCCCTCAACGTGAGATTTTCGTTGCTCTGTCCACACTTGCTACACAGTTTCGAGGACGGGAAGAACCGCGGGGCGATCGTGACCTTGCACGCGCAGCGCTTCGCCTTGTAGTCGATCTGACGGCGGAACTCGAAGAATGCGGCATCGCTGATCGCGCCCGCGATCTTGTGGTTCGCCATCATGCCTTGCACGGACAGGTCCTCCAGGACGATTTCCGAACACGTCCGGCACAGATCGGTCGTTGCCTTGTGGGTGGCGTCGGCCCGGATGTTGGCGGTCCTGGCATCGATCCGAGCGAGCCGCCGGGCGGCCTTCACGAAATTCTTCGATGGCTTTTTCCCAGACTCAGGACCTTGTTTGCAAGACAAGGACTTCGCCAGCCGGCGGCGCTTCTTCGCCACCTTCTTGCGAGCGTAGGGCGATCGGTGTTCTTCGTGCAATTCACCGCGACCGTCAGAGACGGTTGCCAGGGTCTTGATCCCGAGATCGACCCCCACCACCGCGTGGTTATTGCGGGGCAGGACCTCCTCGGGGACCTCGACCGACAACGCGACGAACCAGTGGTCCGCCGTGCGGGAAACGACGGCGGACTTGATCGGGCCGGAGAACCGGAGCCGTTCCCGCATCCGAATCCGGCCGATTTTCGGGAGCACAACATAGACGCCATCAACTCGCACGGCATCCGCAGACGCCTGCGACGGGCCGTTGTCGGCTCGAAACGAGTCGCGGGACCGGCCTTTCTTTTTGAACTTGGGATAACCGAGCTTCTTCTTGAGCCTCTTCTTTCTCCTGGGATCGGGCTCGTGTTGGTATTCTTCCAACCGACGGCAGAAATTGGTGAATGCCGTCCCCACATTCTTGATCGCCTGTTGGATGACATTCTTGGAGACTTCGAGCATCCACGGGCAGGCTTGTTCCTTGATCTGGTTAAGCAACCGGCGCAGGTTGCTCTCGGTCGGTTTGCCTCCTTCCTCGTATTGTCGTCGCCACTCGGCCAGGGCCCAGTTGTACGCGAAGCGTGCGGTCCCGGCCGACTTGCGAAAGAACGTCTCCTGTTTCGCGTTGGGATCGAGGGCGATCCGGTGGACCACGATCATGACTCGTCCTCCTGCTGTTCCTGGATCGACCGGACCGCTTCACGGGCCCCCGCTCTCACCATCGCGGACCGTGGCCAGACCTCTTGCCATCGCCGGCCGCCAGTGCGCTGCCGGCAAGGGCATGACCCCGGAGCACCAGGCTGGCATGCTGCAAAGTTGCGATTGACGGGCATTCTCTTTCCTATGGGATTTGTTGACTGGTTCGGACAGGGTCTCCTGACCGGCCCCTCCCCTTCGACCGACGGTCTCCCAGTCCCCGACCGTTGGCGCGTCACCTGGGTATCCATGGCCTGAAAATTGGGCCGGGAAAAGTCTAGAAAAGTCCGAGAAACGCGCAGTTCAAGCAGCCAGAAACGGTCCGAGCGAGGACCGGCAGTATTGGCAGCGCTTTGAGTTGGGTATCCATGGCCTGAACAAATGATCCGTAAAATGTATAGAAATGTTGAGAAACGCGGAGTTCACACAGCCAGAAACGGTCCGAGCCCGCCGCCCACCCCTGCCGGGGGCCCGGTGGCCAAGCCAGAGATTAGCACGGCGGATCGCCTTCGTTCAAGGGAGGGGTCGAGCCGGGCCGGGCCCCCGCAGGGGAGGGGCGTGAGTTGTTGAGGCCGTCGGGAGACGAGCGAGTTCGCAGTCTTTCCGACCGCGGAGCGGTTTCGTTCAAG
>JBAUOX010000869.1:0-7253 GCA_049579985.1 Isosphaeraceae bacterium
GAGGAGGGCATCTCCTGGTGGATCTCTTCCGCAAGCCCACGCGGGGCGACGAGCCGACGGTGCAGCAGGATTTCAAGACCGATGGGCTCTTCACGGTCGAGTACCCGGACGAGCGATTGCCGGTCTACGAGCGGTTCCGCGTGCTGCCGATGCTCGTTTATGACACCGAGGACGGCAACGTCCGGTGCACCTCATGCAACATCTGCGCCAAGGTCTGCCCGCCCCAATGCATCTGGATGACCCAGGCAAAGAGCCCCAAAGGGACGGTCGTCCCGTTGCCCGAGGATTTTTATATCGACATGGACGTCTGCATGAACTGTGGACTGTGCTCCGAGTACTGCCCGTTCGACGCGATCAAGATGGACCACAACTTCGAGCTGTCGAACTACGAGCGCCATCAGACGCATATCTTCAGCTTGCAAGACTTGCTGGTCTCAAGCGAATTCTACGCCAAGACCCATCCCGAGGCCTGGAACAGCGCCGACGAGGTCGCCGAGCGCAGCAAGGTTGCCAAGAAGAAAGATCAACGGCTGCAAAAGGCACTCGCGGGTGCAAAAACCGCAGCCGCAGCCGCCAAGCCCGTGCCTCAGCCCGCAAAAGCGTGAGGTCCGGATCCCAAAGGACAGGATCCGGCCCCACGCTTGATCCGTCGGTCAACCCGCCTGAAGCGCAGAGCGCCAAACCAAGCGGATCGCGCCATTCCGTGAATAGCACGTTGCGTGCAAGCATTTATTATGGTAAAAACCGGGGATATCTTTCACTCGCAAGTCCTGGCGGAAGCCAGGGCGTCCACTCTGGCCGTGCCGGGGACTGAGGTCTTGCCGCGCCGGGGAATGCCCCTTAAGATGATCGCTCCGAAGGCAACTTCGCGTGATCAGCACAGCGATATCCCCGGCGACCGTTCCGCGCATTGGCCGATCTCTGGCGTCTTGTCCTGTAGCCCCGAGCATGATCCCCACACCCTCTGAGCCGAAGTACGCTCCTGGAACTCGACTTCGCGTCACTCAGTACGTGCGGGTCGGTCATCGGCGCTGGCTGACCCAGGTCGAGGGCGTGGTGGAGGGCGAAGGGCGGCGGCCCGTCGGGGGAATCGAGATGGGGGGCAAGGCATCGTACTGCCAGCAAGAGACCCTCAGGCTGCGGCGCGATGGCGGCGAGATCACCGAGATCGCTCTCGACGGGGAGACCAGGATCGAGACCGTGTCCTCCGCCACTGCATGAGTCGCTGTCCACAGCAGAGGGCAGGGTGGCAGCCGGCCACGAGCCCGGCTTCTCACGGAACTTGCCGGCTCAGGCTTATTAAACGAGTCCGGCACCAGGCTTTTGAGGAATCGATTGGCGATGGTTATCAACAATTACATTTTTATCGGGCTGCTGCTGCTGGTGGCGATCACGTTCGCGGTCCTTCCCCTGATCGTGGTCTGGATCATCGCGCCGCGCAAGCGTTCGCTGGCCAAGTCTGACACGTATGAGTGCGGCGTGCGCACCTACGGCGAGACCTGGGTGCGGTTCCGGATCCAGTATTACATTTACGCCCTGATGTTCGTGGTGTTCGACATCGAGACGGTCTTTCTCTATCCCTGGGCCGTCAGCTACGCGGGCCTGGGTATCTTTGCCCTGATCGAGATGATCGTCTTTCTGGTGATCCTCTCTGTCGGTCTGGCCTACGCTTGGGCCAAGGGGGTCTTGAGGTGGGTTTGACATGGTATCCCCTCGGCGCGGGTCTGCCGTTCTGGGCCCAGCAGCAGCTTGTCCAGCTTGACACGACAACACTCATTCGCTGGGTGCTCTGGCTGCTGGTGGGCTTCTTCGGCATCTTTCCCCTCATCGTGGCGTACATGGTCTGGCTGGAGCGGAAGGTGGCGGCCCGGTTCCAGGACCGCATCGGCCCCAACCGTGTAGGGCCTCTCGGCCTGCTGCAGCCGATCGCTGATGCCATCAAGCTGATCATCAAGGAGGACCTCGTTCCCCGCGGTGCCGACCGCTGGGTCCACCTGGCCGCCCCGGTTCTCGTGCTCGTTTCGGCGTTCCTGGTCATGGCCGTGATTCCCTTCGCGGTCGGGTTGGCCCCGGTCGATCTGCCCTCGGGGTTGGTTTACCTCATCGCGGTCTCGAGCATCAGCCCGCTGGGGATTTTCCTGGCCGGCTGGTCGAGCCGGAACAAGTACTCGCTGCTTGGTGCGATGCGGGCCGTCGCCCAGCTCGTCTCGTACGAGGTGCCCCAGGTTCTCTCGACGATCCCGATCGTTCTCTGGGCCGGCAGCCTGAGCCTGGTGACGATCTTCGACCGTCAGCTCGACTTCGGCTGGTTCGTCTTCGCGCCGCCAGGGTTCCTGGCGTTCGTGATCCTTCTGATCGCCAACACCGCCGAAGTGAACCGCACGCCCTTCGACTTGCCTGAAGCCGAGTCGGAAATCATCGCCGGCTATCATACGGAGTATTCCAGCATGCGCTTCGGCCTCTTCTTCCTGGCCGAATACTTGGGCGTGTTCGCGGTGAGCTGCCTGGCGACGGCACTCTTCCTGGGCGGAGGGACCCCGATCCCGTTCAACGATTTCCCGGCCAGCCTGATCAGCGAGGACTCGATGCTCTCCCTGGTTCTGGCCGACCTGATCATGGTCGGGGTCTTCCTGCTCAAGGTGCTGACCTTCCTCTTCGTGATGTTCTGGGTCCGGGCCACCCTGCCGCGACTGCGGGTTGACCGGCTGATGAACTTCTCGTGGAAATACCTCGTGCCCCTGAGCATCGTCAACATCCTGATCGCCGGCGTCTGGTACGAGATGGTCATTCGCCCGGGCCACCTGACGTTCCCCAACTGGATCAAGGGTTTCGCGGTCACGGCCGTGCTGGTGGTCCTTACTGTTTACCTCGTTTTTCTGGTCAATCGCAAGGCGAGCGCACGCGTGGCGTTGGGGTCCGAATGGCCCAGCCTCGGCCAGGTGCGGACTGGTGCCACGATCGGTCAGGCAGCGCGATGACCGTGTTCAATCTGCCGTTTGACATCTGCCATCTGCCATCTGCCATTTGGCGTCTGCCATCTGTGCTCTCTGGGTTCCGGAATCTTTGACTTTGGAATCTGAACGCCTCGCTGTTCGAGTGGATCGGAGACGCAACTCGTGGTCCAGTTCCTTTTCTTGGTGATCGCCGCACTAGGGTTGCTGACAGCGCTGGGGACCGTGCTGGCCCGCAACCTGGTTCATGCGGCGCTCTTTCTGGTGGCCTTCTTCTTCACGGTCGCCTGCCAGTTCGTGCTGCTGGAGGCCGAGTTCCTGGCGGCGCTTCAGGTGCTTGTCTACATCGGTGCCGTGGCGATCATCTTGATGTTCGGGATCATGTTGACCCGCAACATCCAGGGAGATGACACGACCATCGTCTCGGCTGCCTGGAAGATTCCGGCCTTGGTGGCCGGGCTCTGCGTCTTCGGGATCCTGGTCTTCGGCATCAACAACGCGGTTGCACCGGCCGGTCATAGTCCCTGGTCGGAATCAAACGTGCGGCCGTCGATCGCGGCAGACGCCGGCTCGAGTAAGGCGACGGCAGTACGGCGCGAGGCCGTCAACAACATGGCCAGGACGGTCGGCAACGAGCTGATGACCCGCTACGTGGTCGGGTTCGAGGTGGCCGGGTTGTTGCTGACGGTCGCTCTGGTGGGGGCGATTGCCCTGGCTCATCGCGAGGAGGCCGAGCCGGCCGCGCCCTCGCGCGGTGAACAGCCGGCTCGGATGACCTCTGCTTCACCGCAGCCCCAGGCGGCCGGGCCGAGCCTGGTCTCGAGCGGAGCGTCCCCTCCCCGCTAGCTGATCATCGCATTGTGATCGTGATCGAGGTTCGTGTGCTGCCAGATACCCGGTCTCTTGAATTTTGATTTCGAGTCGAGTGTCCATCAATGGCTTCTGACATCCCTCTGAATTGGTTTCTCTATTTCGCCGCCGCCTCGTTCTCGATCGGGCTGGTGGGCGTGCTCGTCAGACGCAACGCCATCGCCGTGCTGATGGCCATCGAGATCATGCTCAACGCCGCCAACGTCAACCTCGTGGCGTTCTGGCGCTACTACGGCAATCCTCCGCCCGGGGCCGGTCCCCTGCCCGGGGTCATCCTCGCTCTGTTCGTGATCACCGTGGCCGCGGCCGAGGTGGCCGTCGGCATCGGCATGATCTTGCTCTGCTACAGGCGCTGGCATGCCGCCGACGTGGACCGGTATGACAGCATGTCGGGATAAGGGAGGTTGCGATTCACTCGCCACTCGCCACTCGCCACTCGTAACTCGCCACTAAGGTAATTGCCCCCATGGACCCGAACCTCTCGAACGTGGACTTCCGCGATTTCTGGCACCTGGCTCCGGCGATCGTGCTCTCGGTCTGGGGTCTGGTGGTGCTGCTGGCCGACCTGGCCTTGGCGGGGCGGATGAGCGCACCAGCCCGCCGCCGGGCGATCGGCTGGCTGACGCTCGCGGGCGTGGCGCTGGCGCTACTGGCCGCGGCGGGGTTAATGCAGGTACAGCAACTGGCACAGGCGGAAACCCAGGGTACGCCGGGCTGGCTCAGTCCCTCGCTGGCCGAGTATTTCAGCAGGCCTGGGGGAGCGATTTTCCTGGGAACGCTGTCGGCGGGCCTGCAAACCGGGGTCTTGAACGTTCTGTTCATCATCATGCTCGGGCTGGTGGTCTGGCTGTCGATGGCCTGGTCGTTCACCGAGGACTGGGGCGAATACTTCGCCCTCGTGACGTGGGCCACGGTCGGCATGATGCTGCTGGCGGCCTCCGAGGAGCTGGTGACACTCTTCCTCACGCTCGAGACGATGACGATCTGCCTCTACCTGAGCACGGCCTTCGAGAAGACGCGGCGGCGTTCGGCGGAGGGGGGACTGAAGTACTTCGTGTATGGGTCGGTCTCCTCGGCGCTCTTTCTCTTCGGGTTAAGCCTGCTCTACGGCTTGACTGGCACGACCCAGTTCGAATCGATTCGCGAAGTGCTGGCGTCCACCGGACCCGATTCCAGGGGGCTCTCGGGTAATGTCGCCGGTGCGACGGCCCTCCTGCTCATGCTGGTGGGCTTCGGGTTCAAGATTGCCGCCGTGCCGTTCCACCAGTGGGCGCCCGACGCTTACGAAGGAGCTCCTGCGCCCGTGACGGCATTGATCTCAACCGGCTCCAAGCTCGCCAGCTTCGTGGCCTTGATGAAGGTTTTCCTGCACGCGCTCCAGCCCTGGTCGCACCCCTCGAACGAGCTCTTGGGGCCTGGCTGGCTGGGAGTGATCGCGATCGTGTCGGCCGTGACCATGACTTACGGCAACTTCGCCGCGCTGGCGCAGCGGAACTTGAAGCGGATGCTGGCGTACTCGTCGATCGCCAATGCCGGCTACATGCTGGTGGGCGTCGCCGCGGCCAGCGTCTCGACCCGGGGGGCCGAGGCGGCCGGCTCGGTGCTCTTTTTCCTGGTCGTCTATGCGTTCGCCAACATCGGGGCATTCGCGGTGGCGGCCTGGCTGGTCCGCGACAAGAAGACCGACGACATCGACGATCTCAACGGCCTGGGCATGCAGTCGCCGTTTCTGGCCATCTGCATCCTGGTGCTGATGCTCTCGCTGATCGGGATCCCCCCCTTCGCCGGCTTTTTCGGCAAGCTCTACATGTTCATGGAAGCGCTCAACCAGCAACACGCGGAGACTCGGCTAACCCTGATGGGCCTGGTGGCGCTTGGGCTCATGAACTCGGTCGTCTCCGCGTTCTATTATGTGCGCGTGCTCAAGGCCATGTTCCTCCGCGAACCCGGCGGGTCCAGGCGGCTGGGCCTCGCGGGCGGGTCGATCGCGATCCCGATCGTGATCGGCACGCTGGTCGCCATCTTCTTCGGCCTCTACCCGGGCCGTCTGATGTCGGTCATGCAGGTCGCGGCCGTGTCCATGCTGCCCACCACCTCGGGAGGGTTCGCTTCGATGATCTCGGCTCCCAGCGAAACCGGCTACGCACCGCTGCTTCCTGCCAGGAGCCTCGCTCCTCCCTCCCCGAAATCGGCACGCCCCGATCCTGAGCAGGCGAAGAGGTACGCGGCCAGGATGAAAAAAGCTCAAGCCCAAACCAAAGCGTCGCCGTCGCCGGGAGCACAGCCCAAGAATGCCCCGCCAGGCCAGCCCAAGAGTGCCCCGGCAAAGAAGGCGGAAGCTCAACAGAAGGATCAATGAGCTTCTCAGGTTCGATGCCGCCACGAATTCACCCAGCAGCGAGGTTCAGCGTCAAACGCGAGACGAGACGGCCATGGCGATCATCAACACCTTTCAGAAGTGCCTGGACAGTCCTTACCTGATCGAGGACAAGGACGCACCGGCGCGGATCGGCGAGCTGCTGGCCAAGGCCGGCGACCGGCTCGAAGGCTCGGTGAACATCCAGACCACCGGCCAGGGAGACCCGGCCGACATCGTCTTCCTCAGCTACGAGGCCATGTTCTGTTGCCTGCGGGCCCTGGTTTACGCCAAAGGCTACCGCGAGTACGGCCTCCGCTGTCTGCTTCTTGCCTGTGAGAATCTCTACGTCAAGACCGGCCAGCTCGACGCCGAGCACGTCCGCAAGTTCGAGCTGGCCCAGCGCCTCAAGCTCTCGCCGCCCGACGCCGTCGCGGCCGCCTCCGCGTTCGTCAAGCGAACGCTCGAATTGCTGGGGCAGTGAAAGACATGCGAACCCGCGGATTGGCCACACCGGCCGGTCATGGCCGCGGGCTAGACGATCTTGCAGCAAGGTCCGAGACAAACTTTGCGTGCTCGGGCGCGGCCAGCCCCTGGCGGACCACGTCCAGAACCTTGGCCATGTCACCCGCGACCAAAGCGGTCGCGTCGAGCCAGAGGCCTGGGAATGTCGTACTGCGATAATGGCCCTTCTCGTCAGGATCGAGAGGGATGAACTCGCCATCGTGAAGGACAAACCAGTCGATCTTTCGATCCTGCACGCGCCAGACGACGTATTCACGGACACCGCTACGACGATAGACGTGAAGCTTGAGGTTCAGGTCGATGCCGATAGTACTTGACCCGACCTCCACGACCAGCTCGGGGGCCCCCTCCACATAGTCGTCGTCGGAGATCCGAGCCTGGCCGCCGCGCTCGGGATCAATCATCAGCAGTGCATCGGGCTGGGGCTCATTGTCCAGGTCGAGCCGGGCACTCGCGTTGTCGGCGGCGATAACACCTTTCGTGAAGGCCTGGTAGCTCCCAAGCCAAACCAGGATTTGAGCATGGGGTTCCCCATGCCGACGAAGTCTGAC
>JBAUOX010000870.1:0-2007 GCA_049579985.1 Isosphaeraceae bacterium
AGGGCGGAGAAGGCCTTGAGCGATTCCGGGAGTTCCAGTCGACAGGTCGGGCTGCCGGTCGGCGTCCGGCAATCACGACCCCCCTTGGCACAGCCCTTGGCTGATCAAAGCTACGTCCTGCAGATCGTGGAACTGATGCGGCAGGTCGCCCTGGCCGCGCACGCGCTCCACCAAGCCGGAGTGGTGCATCGCGATATCAAGCCAGGCAACGTCATGGTCACGGCCGACGGCTCGCAGGGTGTGCTGATGGACCTGGGATTGGCCCATCTTGCCGATGAGGCCGAAGGGCGGCTAACCCGAACCCGCCAGTTTGTTGGAACCCTACGGTATGCTAGCCCCGAGCAAGTGTTGGCCGCTGGCTCGATCGATCGCCGCACGGATATTTACAGCCTGGGGGCGACTTTCTGGGAGCTGCTCACCCTCCGCCCAATCTATGGTTCCAGCGACCAGATGTCGACGCCGGAGCTGATGCGCAGGATCACCTCCGACGAACCGGAACGAATTCGCAAATACAACCCGCGTATCGCCTCCGACCTGGAAGCGATCGTGTACAGATGCTTGGAGAAGGACCCTAACCGCCGCTACGCCACCGCGGACGAACTCTCCGAGGATCTAGCCCGCTGGCAGCGAGGCGAGCCTGTCACTGCTCACCCACCGACCCTGAGGTACGTGGCGGGGCGATACGTTCGCCGCCGTATCGTCCCATTGGCGATTTCGGCGGTCGCCGTTCTCGGGCTGCTGGTCACGGCCATCGTGGCCCTATTGATTCACAGCATTCTGATCGGCCGCGAGAAGGCCAGGGTCGAAGAGCAACGTGTGCTGGCCCAACGAAACTTCGAGCGTGCTCGGGACGCCGTGGATCAGTTGCTAACCGAAGTAGGGGAAGTCGAGCTAGCCGATGTTCCCCAGATGGAGCCGGTCCGAAAACGCCTGCTGGCCAAAGCGCAACGTTTCTACCTCGACTTCCTCGAGGAGAAACGGACTGACCCGAATTTGCTCCGCGAGGCAGGGCGGGCGTACTGCCGGCTGGGAGAGATCCAGGAGATCCTCGGGGAGTATCCCTCCGCGGAGCGCGCCTTCCGGCAGGCAATCGAACTGCTCGAGGAGCAGTCGGCCCAACGCCCCGCGGGGGTGGACACACGGCCGGACCTGGCGCGCTGCTCTGCCGACCTGGGTAGTCTGCTCAAGAAGGCCAATCGGTTCCGGGAAGCTGAGATCTTCTGCCGCTCGGCCCTCAGCCTGCGCGAGCTCTTGGCCTCCGAGTATCCCGATGATCCCGACCACCGCCAAGCCCTGGCCGATTGCCGCTATAACCTGGGGACTCTGCTGGCGCGACTACCTCGGAGAAGTCGGGAGGATGAGCAGGCATATCGTGATGCATTGCGCCTCCAGGAAGAACTGGCGGCGACGGCACACGATCAGCCCGAGAACCGCAGCAAGCGAGCCCGCTACCTGAATAACCTGGGGCTTCTGCTGGCCGCAACCGGCCGGGCCGATGAGGCCGGAAAGGCGTATCGCGAGGCCCTGGCCATTCTCGAGCACCTGAGCCAAACCACGCCCGCCATGCCCGGATATCGCTGGCTTCTGGCTCGCACCGCCAACAACCTCGGCGTCCTCCTCGAGGCTGTCAAGCAGCATGCCGAGGCGGAGACGGTCCTCCGGCGAGCCCTGGCACTCCAGGAGGAACTTGTGGCCAGTTTTCCCCACATACCAACCTATCGCCAGGAACTGGCCTCGATCCACAACAACTTGGGCCTTCTGCTGATGCGCACGGGAACCGCCCAGGCGGCAGAAGACTCGTTGCACCGTGCAATTCAACTTCGTGAAGGACTGGTGGCCGACTTCCCGGAGATGCCCGACTACCGCCAGAAACTCGCGGTCACTCGGCACAACCTCGGGATCCTGCTCGAGAAAACCGCTCCGCAGAGGGCAGAGAAGGCCTTCCGAGACGCCCTGGAGGACCACGAGAAGCTAGTGGCGACCTTCCCCGGCGTGCCCGAGTACGAG
>JBAUOX010000871.1:0-3007 GCA_049579985.1 Isosphaeraceae bacterium
CTTTCCCGGCTGGAGCACCTCCGCATAAGGCCCCTGGCTCAATTCAATCCCCATAGCCAGGGCTTCCCCCCGCGGTTCAGTTCAGTTCAATGAATTGTATCCGAAGTGCCGCGATGGCTCTTCGTGAGGGCACGGCTTTGCATCAGGCACTTCGGATACAATCCTCTGCATTATTTACTGTTATCCGGAGGTGGTTCGTGGTAGGCTGAAGACATGGAAAACGCCGAGACCCCAGGCCACGAACTGGTATCCCGTATCGGCTCCCCCGCCGTGACCGAGGCGGGATCGAGAGACCTCCCCGCCCTTGTCGTCCGGCTCGTGCCCGCCGCTCAGTTCGCGTGGGATGAATATTTCAAAGCGTCGCTCCGCAACCCGCACACCCGCGTCGCGTTTGGTCGAGCCGTCCGCCGCTTCCTCGTCTGGTGCGAGGAGCAAGGCTTGGAACTCTCCCGCGTTACCCCCGGACACCTCGGCGACTACTTCGCCCAGCACCCCGGCACGATCCCGACCAAGAAGCAGCACCTGGCCGCCGTTCGGGGTTTGTTCGATGCCCTCGTGCTCCGGCACGCCGTTGTCCTGAACCCGGCCGCCTCGCTCCGGCTGGAGCGGTACCAAGTCATCGAGGGCAAGACCCCCGAGATCACCGTCGAGCAGGCCCGCACACTCCTCACCTCCATCGACACGTCACACGTCGTGGGCCTGCGGGACCGCGTGGCTATCGCCATCATGATCTACACAGCCGCTCGCGCCGGGGCCGTGGCCAAACTCCGCATCAAGGACTTCGCCCACGACGGCAATCAATGGACGCTGCAGTTCGACGAGAAAGGCGGCAAGTCGCGGGAAATCCCCGTGCGGCACGACCTGGAGCAGTTCATCCTGGACTACCTCGACGCCGCCGGCATTCGCAATGATCCGCCGTACAGTCCCCTGCTCCGGACCACCCTGAAGAAGCCCAAAGTTCTGACGGACCGCCCGATGACAGGGGTCTACCTCGTCTGGATGCTCAAGCGGCGGCTCAAGGATGCAGGACTGCCCACTCGGCTCTCCCCGCATTCGTTCCGGGTGGCGACGATCACCGACCTCTTGACGCAAGGCGTTCCTCTCGAAGAGGTTCAGTACCTAGCCGGGCACGCTGACCCGCGCACGACCCGGCTCTATGATAGAAGACAGAAGAAGGTGACCCGCAACATCGTGGAGCGGATCTCGATCTGATGGCTGCTCCTCTCTTCCCGGGTAGTGTCAGTCTCTCGTTGTAGGAGCAAGCACATGATTAGGTCTCCGAAACGATACTTTCGTCGCATCGAACTCCTTTCAGCGCTATCCATTTTCTTGTTGCCATTCTTCTTCGGCAAGAATCTTGTTGTAAGTGGAATCACCCTATATCAAAGGTTCATTTCGCCCTACAAGGGATGGAGGTGTGCCTACAATGTCCGATTCGGAGGGGAGAGTTGCAGCGCATACGGCAAGAGAGTCATCTCAGAATCTGGGGTGTTCTTCGGTGGCTTGTTGCTTGAACAACGCTTCCGTGCATGTAGATACTTTCATTATGCATATATACCGATCTTCGCACAAATTAATGAACGCAATGATCCTGGTTTTTTAGATTGTTGTGGGTGTTTATGTTTTAATTCCCCAGGTGGCCCCGAGTTTATGTCGATGAGGGAAAGGCAGATAAGGGAAGGAAGGGAACGAGTATTAAGAGAGACCATTTTCCTCAGCCGCGTCAACCCCGAGCTCCTGGGCAACGCGAGCGTAAAGAAAGAGCTGAAGCTCAACGATCAGCAGGCTGAGAAGTCCGAGGAGCTCATCCGCAATACCCGTGCGGAGATGCGCGAGAAGTTAGGTCTATTCGACCTCAGTCGGGAGGAGCGGCGGACCAAGATGCGGGAGGTCGACCGCGAGATCAGCGCCTCGACCCTCAAGGCAGTCGGTGCATTCCTCAAGCCCGAGCAAATCACTCGGTACGTGCAAATCTCCTACCAGCAAAGCGGCGTCCAAGCGTTCAGGGATCCAGAGGTCGTGCAGAAGCTGAACCTGACCGACAGCCAGAAGAGCGACATTGAGAAGATCTTCGACGAGTTCATCGCGGAAATGATCACGATCAACGGGGAGGAATCATCGAAAAAGGTCGGTGAGAGCACCGCCCCGTGCCTTTTTGGAAAGGATGCGCACTACGACCCCAAAGCGTTCATGTACAAAAGGGTCTCGCTGCGCATGCAGACCCTCAACAAAGCCAAGGCCAGGTTGAACGACGAGCAACAGAAGATCTGGAAGGAGCTGTGCGGAGACCCGTTCGAGATGGAATACAAGTCGAACTGACGTCTAGTTCTACAGCAGCAGTTGTTTTTCGGCGGCGAAACCCCTTGGTTTACGGGGTCCGAGTAGCAGCGGAACAGAAAACCGGCGTAAGCCCCTTCGCCACGACGGTGAAGATGGGGTCGCCTGATACCCCGGCCTTCCGTTGCGTGACCACCGGCCCTTGTACTGTAGGTGTTGCCCTGGCGATCTGGGCAGCCGAGACTGCGGTGTGTCGGTTATGGAGATCCGCGAATCCTACAACCTCGAAAGGAGAGAACCCATGAGCAAATGGGGTGATCTGCCTGATTACATACGATACTATGCACTCAGGATCGGCTGGGGATATTCATACTCAGGTGCAAGCCCCCCCACTCTGATCGAAATCGAAGGCGAGCGTCCGCGCTATGAATTCGAGGTTGAACCCGAAGACCGAGAACACTTCCCGGAGCTTGCGGTTTGCAAACGAGTCATCGTGCGCGAGCGATACCCGGGAGATTGGTACTGGAATACGACCAGCATTCATGAGGAATATGAAGATATTTGGGGACCATTCCCATCGGGCCCTTGACCGCACAACCCACGAAAGGAGTTAAAATGTTCTGGTTCCCCTTGTTGATTCTGTCGAAGGGAATCTGCCAGCAGGAGCTTTACCCCGGTGGTCAGGTTCTGGTGAAGCCGGGGCGTGAGTAGCATTGGAACAGTTATGTGG
>JBAUOX010000872.1:0-7890 GCA_049579985.1 Isosphaeraceae bacterium
CATCTTGCAGAATGCCCAGATCCAGCTCCCGATCACCGGGACTTTCAAGAAGCCCAGGATCAACGGCGACGCGATCAAGGATCGATTCAAAGATCTTGGCGTGAACATGCTGGACAGCGTGATTGGAGCCGGGATTAACGGCCTGGGCCGCTTGCTTCAAGGCGACCCAGGACGAAATGGGCCGGAACGCGACTTTTTTCCTCCGTTTGTCCCTCCAGGCAACGATCGGCCCTTGGCTCCTCCTCCTGACCCGGGCGCTCCTGCCTCGCGCGGCAACCCGCCGGCTGGCGGGGGAGCTGCCCCTGCGCCTGGCGACCGCCGCTTGCAGCCCGTTCCGGAGAATCCCGATGATGAGCTCGACCAGCCGAATGGTCATCCGGGGCAGCTCACGCCGGAGCAGAAACGGATGCAACGCGAGGAGCGGCGGGTCCGCCGGCTCGAAAAGCGTGCCGAACGCAGGCTGCGGCGGGGACTGCCTCCAGAGTGAGAAACGACGCCAGACGGATGGGCGCTCTGCTAAAGTCTGCGCCCTCGCCTGAACTCCCGACGATGGTCAGCGCGGCAGGGGGGTCAACATGCTACGAAAAGGTACATTCGACCCCTTTTCAGGGCGTTTTACCCCCATCCGGCCAGCAAATCATCGCTGAGGGTTGGCAGGGGGTCTTGCGGCATGCCGTCCTTGAGGCGATGCCCGTTGGCGAATTGGCCGAGAATTTCAGTCGGCAACTGGGCGCCCCCACCAAAGGAGCGGAAGGAGCCAGCCTCTTTCTGGCACAAAGGAAACGTGGTTGGCCCCTTCACCCTCAATTCTCCGCACGTGGACCAAGAGCGCCAACCGGCTGTTTAGGTGGCACAACTCGCCCAGTCAAAAACCGGGGATGATGGAGCTCAGTGCCGATGTCTATCAAGGGGCGCAAAACCGACCGACCCTCCCCGCCGGTGCCGAGCTTTGTCGGGCTCAGGCCCGCGTCCGAGGCAGCGTCCCGGGCTAAGCGGGCGAACCGGAAGCTCGATACCAAGCCTGAGATACTCCTGCGCCGCGCACTCTGGGCGGTGGGCCTCCGCTACCGGAAATACGTCAGCGGCGTGCCGGGCAACCCGGACGTGGTTTTCAGAGCCTCCCGGGTGGTCGTATTCTGCGATGGGGACTTCTGGCACGGCCGCGACTGGCCTCTCCTTCAGGAACAGCTCCGTCGCCGCCACAACGCAGACTACTGGATCGCCAAAATCGGGCGCAACCGGGAACGGGATGCTCTTCGCACGTCCCAACTGGCTGAGGAAGGCTGGCTCGTGCTGCGGTTCTGGGAGTCGGATATCATCCGCGACCCATCAGCAGTGGCCGCGCTGGTCAGGGAGGCCGTCCAGAGCCGGCTGGGTCAGCGCGGGAGCGCGGCCGCGAACAGTCCGCGTTGCTGACGCAACTCGTCAGGCAGCGTCAGGGGATGATTAGACAGATCGACGCAGAAGTGCACATCGGTGACTTCCGGAGGCAACTCGGCAGGAACCGAAGGGATGGTGCGAGCGTCAAGGAACCGGAGCGACTCCGCCGCGAGCTGACGGTCGAACCTGTCTTCCTGGGCAGCCCGCCAATCGCTGCCGAGGGTATCGGCAATCACCGCGTCGAGCCGGAGCAACAAATCCGGGTCGGCGACAAGCTGGCGGATCTCGTCCACGATGTCGTTGACGCTCTGGCCTCCGGCCGAGCGCTCCATCAGCACCGAAGCGATCACCACAACCGTTCCCGCCACCGGCCGGAGTTGCTCGTGCGAGAAGCGATGCGTCCGCACACGGCCCGATGCAGTCTTCACTTCAAGCCGTTGCGTGTCTTCCGCGAAGTCAAAACGATCCTCCGGTGCGATGTGCCAGCAGCGAAGTAGGAACGCAGGGTCGGGGGCTGCGCGGATCACGAACAGTTCGGCCCAGAGCCCCTGAACGGTCTTTCGAGGGGGTTGCGTAGCGCGGCGGAATAGCTCTATCAGCGTGGCGATGGCGCCGACAACCTGCTCCCTTGCCGGCCGGGCCGGGAGAGACGCGAGAACTGGAGTGAGAGCCCGAAGAAAATACTCGTGCAGAAGCGGATCGTCGCCACGACAGCGGATGACCGAAAGCCGGTGGATGCTCGATCCGCCGTCGGAATCCTGCATGCGACAATCGACGTTATGCAGGACGGACAAGTTCTGAAGGATGATCGGCGCGGCAGCAGCGCGGGGTGCCGAGGCATCGGTCTCGACCAGCAACACCGGGCAGCCGGTGGCGTCCTTGCCAACCGAGCAGGAAGGAATACCTGCGATGGGCTGGGCGGAGAATCTTCCCACCGGGCTGTTGCCGACAGGAAGCGGCAGGGACGTAAAGAGCCGGATCAGGTCGGGGGCGTCGCTCACCTCATCCCCCTTGCGGCTGTAACAGCGTGTCCCTCGCCATGTCGGCCGGCACCCAGATCGCAAGATGGGGAATGTTCGAGCCGACCAGCGCGTTCGGCTGACCGAGGTCGAGGTAGCTCATCTGCACGGTGAGACCGTTCGCGCCACGCACGTCGCGGTCGCCCGGATAGCTGATGTCTCTCACGCCGTTGATCACGGCGTATTGGCGCCCTTGGAATAGCTGAACGATCTTGTCGTCCTGATAGTCACGGCGACGGTGATGGCCCTCCGCCATCAGGAATACTGTGCACGTGTCGTTGGGATGGTCGATGAGATGCAGTTGTATCAGCCGCAGCATCGCCCCGAACTGCTGCGAATCCTCGAGCCGGGTGACGCGGTAGCGGGTCAACAACTCCTCATGAACAAGCTGGAGCGGGAGGTTCTCGATCACGAGGTTGCGCCGGCTATTCTGGCGCAGGTCAAGCCCGGCGTAAGGCCCGAATGGGTGATCGGCCCGGAACTGTGTGAAAAGCGCGGCGTTCGTCGCAACTGCATCGGCGGCGTCGTGCGGTCCATTCGGATAGACCCACTCGTTGCCGAAGCGCAGCCGCTGGTATGCGATGTCGATTACGTTGTCGCGCGTCGGACGAAGCTGTCGGCTGAGGAAGAATTCGCGACGCCATTCCGACAGCGGGCGGTTGGTCGCGGCAAACTGCGCCAGCTCTCCCCGCACGTCCTCCTCGTGCTCGATGTACCCGCGAAGCGCACGCCGGACGTCTGCGCCGACGAAGATCCGGCACAGCCCGAGATAGGGGCGCTTGTAGCCGAAGAACCTCGCCCGCTGCTGGACCGTGTCGGCATTGCCGACGCCAAGAGTACGCGGCATATAGGTTACGGTCAGCCCCTCGACGGTGAATCCCCGGTCCATGGCCTGGCCGCCGACTAGAATCCACGAATAGAACTGCCCCCAATTGATCTGCGGGGTGCGTCGGTTCCCGCGGGTGTTCACCTCGGTCACCTCGGTGAGCGAGATCGAGCGCCTCAGGTTGGCGACCACGTCGGGAAACGGAGGCATGTTCGGGGTAGTGGCCGCGAGGTCGTCATACGCCGCGCGGAACTGCGCCAACAGGTCAACCTTGTCCGGGTCATCGTCCGGCAGGTCCAGGATCTGCAGCCATTCCGTGCGTGCGGTCGTGACCCAGCCGTGGAACTGTCTGTGGGGGTCGGTCCTCTGCGACGGGTGGACCATCATCGAGCGATTCTGCTCGGGCTGCCCGGTGATGTAGCCGACCGCAACGCCCGTGTAAAAGAGCTGCATTGCCTGCGTCAGCGTGGCCGGCGGCGCATTCAGTACGTTTCTGTTCGAGGGGACCTGGGCGTCAGGAATATCGCGGATAAGGTTCGGGTTCCGCAGGAAGAACTCGGTGCCCCCGACGTAGCCTGCTCCCGGCGTCAGGATTTCGGCGAAATTCGGAGAGAGGACGTCCACGAGGTTGATCAGCAGCGGTGCCTGGGGGGTCGCGGTGTATTGCAGGTAGGAATGGAGCGGCAGGGATGCCTTGAGGTCGAGGAGCCGCCGGTAGGTCGTGCTTTCCTCGCCCTGGTTGACCTGCGTGTTCAGCCCGGCCTGATCGCCCTCATCGTCGATCAGAAGGGTCGGCACGTTTTGCAGATTCAGGTGCTGCAGAACATCGATCAGGTTCTGCAGGTGCTGGTGATGCTTCATTACCGTCACGAGGACCGTCCGGCGTTCCGCCGGAGTCGCGGTCGCAGCGTCCCATTGGGCGAGGGTGTCACGGATCGCGATGTGCGCGTGCTCGCGCACCTTCGGCTGGGGGATGTGCCGCCAAGGGGTGCTTCGGGGCCGGGATTCCAGCCTCAGGGCCTCGACGATCCGATCGCGGTTCTGAAAGAACAGCGGCTTGGTCGTCCCTGCGATCACGATCACCAGCCGGTATCCATTGTCGCGGGCGAGCGCCGTGACCGTCGTGAACGACGTGGTTTTCCCGCTCTGGACATACCCCATCGCGAGCCCGGTCTGCGACTGCGGCGGACCGTGCGGATCGACGCAACGCCTAAGTATGCGCCGGGCTTCATCTACGATCTGGTCCCGCGCACCCGGGGGCAAGTCCAGCAGGTCCGTCTCCGGGCCGGACTGCGGGTCCCAGCCCGGCGGGTTATTCTGGCCGTCCGGCAGGATTTCCACGATGACGGGTGGCGGATTTCCATCGGTACTCATCGGTCAAATCCCTCACGGGTTCGACAGCGCCTCCCGCAACAGCTCGTTGATGTTGCGGCGGAACGTTCCCGCCATCTGCACTCCTGCCTCGCGCGCAGCGGTTTCGGCAAGCCCGATGGCGGCGGCCAGCCGCAGTAGCGGCTCGATCCGGGCGACATCCGTTCCGCCGAAGCGGTCTGTGAAGGGATGCGCGAGAGATAGACGAACTGCGATGCAACGTCGCTGAACGTTGCCTTCGGTCTGCAGAGGCCTGTCGCTAATGCTGACCCACTCGCCGATGGCGGGATCGGTCGTCAACTCAATGATAATGCGCCAGGGTTGCGCACGCAATTCGACATCGATGACTCGCTCTCCCGCGAGTGGCTGAGCGGGGGGCAAAACGGCTGGAGGTGGCTCCGGGTCGGGACCGGCCTCGATCTCGTCCTCCATGACGCGGGGCACATCGCGCTCGATCACCCCGGCCGTCCGGTCAACCGCCGCTCGGGCGCCAACGGTGAATGAGCCTCTGGACGGGCGGGCGCGGTGCTCCTCGGCCTGCGTAAGCAGTGGCATAGGGTCGGCATTAAGGTGCTCGTGCAGTAATTCGAGGAACGTCTCCTCGTGCTCCTCCCAGCGGAAGCCATCCTTGGTGTGGCTCACCTGAAAGCCTTCCAGATGCAACTCGCCGAACAAACGCTGGTAACGGTAACTGTTGGACTTCCCGAAAATCGCCTCGGGACGGTAACCCTCGTCGCCGCTGCCCTGGATTACCCGGTTACGGCGGAAAAGCGCGAAGCCGGCGCCGGAGACGCTCGCCCTCTCACGCAGGGCCGCGAATCCCCACGCGCGCTGGCCTTCCCCGAAATCGAAGTCGATCTCCTTCCGCCAAACCATCGGCTCTGCGGTCGGAGTTCGGTAGAACGGGGCGGACAGGATCGGCGGGTCCTCGTACGTGAGGGCCTCGCCGTCCCATGTAAGCTCAAGAGGCCCGTCGCGCAGGAAGGTCCTGTAGATACTGGCGAGGTGTTCCTTCATCTTTCCGATTGTGCGGCCTTGCGGCATCTTGTGCAGGCCGCTCAAGATGATTTCCGTATAGTGCGTCCCGATAGGAACGTCACGGGTCTGGATCGCCAACTCTTCGAGGCGCTGCTCGACGATCGCCGTTACGTCGAACGACACGGTTCGCTCTGTATCTTCGCCGAGGGCCGTGGTGCGGACCATCCACTCGCTTGCGAGCCAGCAGGCGGCGCTTTTCATCCCCATTCCGAATTCAGAGAGTCCGCTTCGGTCCGGCGGCACTTCGGCAGGCTTGAATGCGCGCGCGTAGTCGGCCTCGGCGATTCCTGCTGCGTTGTCTCGGACGATGATGCGGCCTTCGGCTGACGCATCGAGCTCGATCGCTACGCGGAGCCTGGCATCAGCACCGTCCGCCGCGGCTAGGGCGGCGCGGTTCGACAGGAAGCTCTGGAGCGCGTTGTCCACAAACTCGGCGACAGCGAACCAATGCCGGTAGTTCAGGTGCTTCAGCACCGAGAGGATGCTAACCTCTGGTCGGATGTTGACCCGTTCGTCGGAACGCTGTCGCGCCATCGGCGAGCCCCTTGCACTCCTGAATCATCGCAAGGCCGCCAGGCGTTCCGCCCCGTCACCGCGGCGTAAATGGTGGCCAGGGCTTCCGTTCGCACAGTAGCCGTCACGAGATACTGGCTCCGTCCGGCCGAGCAACTCAATGGCGATAAGCTGAACAACGTCGGCGTTGATAGCATTGCCGAGGGCTTCGAACGCCCGCGTGATGGCCGTCGGGAGGTGCTGTAACTCGCTCAGGCTCTGCAGGCGGGCACACTCCCTCGGCGTCATGTACCGCTTTTCCCAGGCGATGATTGGGACCTGGGTCGTCGTCATGGCCACGAGCGAGGGCGAACTGGTCGGCCGCTTGATACGCACGCCAGACGCGCGGAACTGGATGACGTACTTCCAAATGTCCCGCTCGCCCCCCTTGCAATTCCATTCCAGCTTCTGCAGGCTCGATGGGAACGGCAGTATCTCGGGCATCCACTTGACGATCCAGGTGCGGTTACGTCGATAGATTTCGCGGTTCTGGCGGATGAAATGGACCTTCCAGTCGGGGAATTCGTCCGTCTCGACCCGCGCGTGCGAGGGCAGCCCCAGCATCCGCTTCTCGCGCGGAAGGTCACGGAGCGGGACCCCGTGGCTACCCTTGTACCAGCATAGACGTCTCAAGCCGGCCGCGTGGGGGGTTTCCGATTCGTACGGATAGGTCGCGCCGAACTCCATCGACCAGATCGGGTGCGTTGGCAAGTCCTCGTCCTTCGGGTATCGCTCGACGAATCGCTGCCAAACGTTCAGGCAGTCAATCACCTTCTTGGTAACCGGCCTCGCGTCCTCGGGACTGGTCTCCAAGGCCGACAAGATCGAAGTCGGGCATTTGCCCTTGGACTCCGGCCAGCGAAACCCGGAAAGCCCGGACCGGCAGCCGACGATGTAAATCCGCTCGCGGATCTGAGGGATTCCGAACTGGTGCGGTGAAAGTGGGTGCTCGTCGATCCTGTAGCCGGCCTGTTCCAGCCGTGTCCGCATCTCCGTCCAGGTCGCGCCACCATTGTGCCGTGCGAGGTTGGGCACGTTCTCGAGGATGATAAACTCGGGTTTACGGGCTTTCAGGATTTCGACGACATTGTCGAACAGGCTGCCGAATCGAGGACAATCCAGCCCCTTCTGACGACCGGCTTTGGAGAATGGCTGGCAGGGAAAGCCCGCGCAAAGTATGTCGTGCTTCGGTATTTCGGAGAGGGACACCCGGCGGATGTCCCCGTGGGCGTCCAGCCCGAAATTCTTCGAGTAGAGTCCCTGCAAAGTGGGGTCGATCTCGGAGGCGAAAACGCATTCGTGTCCCAGGCGCCGGAGGGCGACGTGAAATCCGCCGAGGCCCGCGAATAGGTCGATGAACTGCATAGCGCCTCCGCGAACTGCCCAGCCCCCGGCAGAACGTGGGCTGGTCAGCGCCGAATCCCATTCCCGCTCCCGACACCTTCGAACAGATGCCAGGGCCACTAGCCCATAGGTTAAGGCATGGTTGGCTGTTCCGCAACCGCCTTCTCTGACAGAGCTTATGGGTACAACACGTGAGGGTAGTTCTGGTGACACCATACCTAACTGCGAATAATTAAGTATGGTGTCCTTGCGTCAGGTAAGCTTTGGAAGGGAGGAAGAGACTTGAACTCTGAAACCTTTCGCTGAAACCCTGCGGGTACGAATCCCGCCTGGCAAAGCTGGACCAGCAGCCAGAAGCGA